>NZ_JBHIRE010000055.1:0-3824 GCF_042196885.1 Bartonella sp. AA86SXKL
ACAACTAGTGCAGTGGCGTCATTAAATACGATTTTTTACACTATGTCAACAAAAAAATCATGATCTTGTATTTTTTTTATTTTTTTACCTAAATATGGTGTTTTAAAAGATATTCTTTATTTTCCTTCAATACAACATTTATGTTGTATTGAAACATTTTAGATGTTATATTATTATAATGAATAGTCAAGAATTGAAAAGATATCTTATAAAGCATGGTTGCAGTTTTACTTCAGGGAAAGGTGGACATTTGCTTGTAAAGCGCGGTTCTAAAAAGTCTGTTTTACCTATGCATGGTACGCGAAAAGAATTAGGAACAGGATTAGTCCAGAAGATTCTTAAAGATCTTGACCTAAAATAAGCCTGAATATGGAGGTGTAAATGAAATATGCAATCAAATTTATCAAAGATGACAATGATACTCTTCTAGTCGTCTCTAAAGACTTTCAGGAATTTATTACCTATGGTAACGATGAAAAAGAGGCTTTGGAACAGGCTAAAAATGCACTTTTAACAGTCATTATGGGGCGTTTTCAAGATCGTGAACCTATTCCCTTTGGACATCGTGATATTGCCTATCCTTTTGTTGAAGTATCTTCATTGGTGACTTTAAAAATTGCAATACATAACGCTATGATTGAAAAAAACTTACGCAAAGCTGATCTCGTACGTCTTTTAAAACTTCATCCAACACAAATTGACCGATTGTTGGATTTAAACCACGCAACCAAATTAGATGCCTTGGAATCCACTCTCATTGCTCTTGGAAAAGAGATCTCTATTAATATTCAAAATGCTGCTTGAATTTAGCGGTTTTGTGTAAAATGCTTATGAAGCGCATTAAGAACGACACACAGTGAATTAACAAGATATGGTAACGATTGCTCTTCTACAACAATGTATTGTAGTGCGGCATAAAGATTATGCTGTCTATAAAGGCATTGTGCTTCTTTTAGCACCTCTTTCATTGCTTCATAGTAATGAGTAGTTTTTTCAATCCATTGTTTTTTTGCCTCTTCATTTAAAGATGGAGTAAAGTCATCATAAATTGCATTTGGTAAGGCTTTTGCACATAGGTAATTGTTTTTCACTTCAAGATATTTTTGTGCAGCATCATACTGATCTTGATTAATCACACCTTGCAGATAAAGCCGTCCGATATAGGTACCGGAAAGCGGATTTTTAGCCTCTTCTATGGTCAAACAGAAGCGTTTGGCACGCATTTCAATTGCCAATTTATCCATGGGTTCATGCGGTGTTTTTGCTCGTGAGATGCGTCCATTTGGTTCTCTGATACATCCTTTAATCCGAGGACGACCGCGTTTTGCACGTTTTTTTCTTTTTGTCATATTTTTTTTCAATCAGAATGGGACGCTATCGTTAAGAGCGGTTCTATAATCTTGAGCACCTGAAGCGATAGCATAATTTTGAGAAGTAATGGGTGAAGGGAATGCCGATTGCTCTTTTTTGGCATCAAGCAAATACAACTCGCCTTTGAATTGTGGTAAGACAATCTCTGTTGTGTAACGGTCATGACCATTTTTATCTTGCCATTTACGTGTTTGTAATTTGCCTTCTATGTAAACCTTTGAACCTTTACTGAGATACTGAAGAGAAATTTTTGCTAAATGTGGATTAAAAACCACAATGGAGTGCCATTCCGTTTTATCTATTTTTTGATTGGTCTTTTTATCAGTATAGCTTTCAGAAGTTGCTATACTAAAATTGACTATTTCAGCTCCAGAAGTCATGGTTTTGCTTTCGGGGTTAGCACCGAGGCGTCCTATTAATGTCACTTTGTTTAGCATGTTTTTTGTTACCTTAATTTGTATTTAAATATGTAAAAAATCTTAGCATAATTTTATTATTTTTTCAATTATTTCAGTTAATTAATCACAGTTTTTTAAAGCATTACTTTATAATCTTATTTGATAAACTCACTCAATAGCTGTGTTATAAAAAGGCGAGGCTTTTTTGCTTGATTTATTATTGACAATCGAACCTTTTTGTGCGATATTGGTTTTATCAAATTAAGGGGAGGCTAAATGAAACGAGAAGCGCTGCTTAGAGAGTTACGCAAAGAAGCCAGAAAAAGAGGTCTTCATTACAGTGAAGCTCCAGATGCAGGCAAAGGGCACATTATTTGGTAACTTTTGGAGACAAAACAACTGTTATAAAATCGGGTGAATTAACGCCACTTTACGTGAAGATAATAAAAAAACAATTGGGAATATGAAACTCGTATTTCATACGTTTTTAATTTTTCGTTTCAAAAACATTTTGATCATAGTGAGGAGACCTAAACATGGAATATACGTATCAAGCAAAATTTGAAACTGATCCGGATGGTGGTTTTATTGTGACTTTTCCAGATGTACCTGAAGCAATAACAGCTGGAGAAAATAGAGTAGAGGCATTAGAGAATGCTGTTGAAGCTTTAGGGTTGGCATTACGGAGCTATTCTATGCGCGGTCTGCCTTTGCCTACACCACGGCAGTACAAAGACCTTGTAGAAGTTACGGTAGATGCGTGGAATGCTCTTAAGCTCGCAGTGGTAGAAGCCTTTAATGAAGCGAATATTACAAAAACAGAATTGGCACATCGTTTGGGTAAAAAAGAAACAGAAGCAAGACGCATTCTTGACCCCAATTATCCAACTAAGCTTCAAACTTTAGAGCAAGCACTGAGTGTTCTCGGCAAGCAAGTCGTTATTACAATAAAAAACGCGGCTTAACTATCTCCTCGCCTTTGAAGACGAGAAGATAAAATCATGTTTTTAAATCTAAGCAGCTTTTACAACAGATTTTTCTAAAACCTGTTTTGCTTCTTCAATGAGTGTTTTATACTATTTGCTTTCTTCTACCAATGTAAAGGCTTTGACAAGATGCATGTGGAGAGGGCCATAAATGTAAACAGCCTTTTTAGTTGGAGACATTTTATCCCAATCTTTTGGAAAATCAAAGCGTGTATCACGGTCATTATCAACAGATTGGCTTTTTAACTTTTTTTCACACTCGATAAAGTAACGACGAGCTTGTCTGCCTTTCTCGTTGCGTTCAACCATGGAAAGCTCTTTTGCCATATCTAAAGTGAGATGGTATTCTATTACTGATAACATTTTTACGTTTCCCAATTTTGGGAAGCGTTAAAATAAAATCTTTTCCTTCTTCAAATTCATATTGATTAATGCGGTTTGTAATCCAAGTAGCAAAACGTTTTCCTATTTCCAAAAACGTATGCAACTCGCGTGCGTTGACCGTTTGAACAGTTTCCTGATCAATTGTTTGTTCCGTAATTTTTATAAGAATGTTTACAATGAACTCCTATCGATTAGAGGTTTTTCATTGACATCAAACAAAGGATGCCGGGTGCTGAAAAACACGGTCGATAGTCCGTCGTTACGCTTTCCCTATAAAAGGTATTGTATAGCGTAACCACACCCGACAAAGCCATTATATGTGTGTAACATACAATGAGTCAAAGTCTTTAATGTGCGGAGAAAAGATTGTGTCGGCAATCTATCCGCTATCGATTCAAGGTGTTTTTCAGGCACCTGATTCGACAATAGACATAATGTTGCCATATTGTCAAGCAACTTCCGATAACTTTTTAATCTCTCTATTGATCTCGTCTATAAGAGGTTCGTAATTGAGAACGCTTTTCGGAATATTCCCACCGTAAACCCATGCTTTTACTTGCGCTTTGGTACTGAAATCCGCATTCTTAGGTGTTTTGTAATACTGACCACCATCAAACTTTTCACACTCTCTTGTGCCGTCTTCATATTCGTAGAGGTTGTAAAAATACTCCTCTGCTCCGTCTCC
>NZ_JBHIRE010000056.1:0-3585 GCF_042196885.1 Bartonella sp. AA86SXKL
GACGAAGCTTTGCCACCAGATCAATGCCGATATCATTTTTATTCCAACCTTCACGCTCTTCAGCCCATTCATAATAGGTTTCTACCTTTTCATATCGTCCATAATGGAGAGGGTCATGCATAAGATAAGCCATGACAAGATTTTCAAACAATGTTCCCAATTCACGGGGTGATTTTGCTTGTTGACGATAATATTCTAAGAGAGAGCGTAAAGTGACGTGTTCATTATCAGAATGATGAGGGCGAAGCATAAAGAATAAACTCCATGACAATATATTCTATTGATTAATTCTCTTCAAAAGAATCAAAATGAAGCTTATTAAATCCATTTTGAATGAATAGTGTGAAAAATTCGGAAAATGCTAAAAAGCGGATAAATTTTTTTCAAAAGGGGTCTTTAAGGCTGCTTATCAACAGCCCATGACATGGAATAAGATCAGCAAAGTAGTGAAATTTGCTATTCATTTCACGTATTCATCAAGATAAATGTACTATGGGCTTTAATATATCAGAATGAGTATTTTGATAGGTTTTGTCTGTTTTTAAAACCCCCAAAACACCTACAAAACCCTCTTAGATATATATTAAAAATTGTATTTATGTGTTATGTTTAATATAGGTTGTTTATTTGAAAGATTAACTTATTGAAATATAATAACTTTTATTTTTGACTAAAAAATATATATAAGGGGGGGTAAAAAGACCCCCCAAAACCCCCATACCCCCCCAAAAACTAATGATGGGAAGTGCTTTAAAGGTTCACTGTTATATTGTTTAATGTTTTATAAGATTTCCAAATTGCCTCAGTGTGATGTCTTATGACTTTTCACTAAAGGGTGCCATTCATAACGTATGGTAGGTCGACCGCCTTGGGAGTTATTCTCTCCAGAGATTTCACGAATATAGTTACAACGACATAAAAGCTCTAAAGCTTGCTTAACGGTTTGATTGTCTGTTAAATATTTCCAATCACGTTTATAAACATCCCTTGCTGTAAAAACATCGGGTAAACAATCACAACGCTCGACAATTAATTTTGCACGCTCTGCTGTTAATGTATCCCCCGCCGCATAAAGTCTTTTGGCATGACTTAACAGATAACTTGTCCAACGCAACGCTGTTGTGATGGCATAGAGTCCAATTTCTAAACGACCAGTGTCAAGAAGTTCAAAAATCAACGCAAGACTTGCTATGGTCTTTGGCATTTTTAAAAGATGCGATTGTAAGCTTTCTGAGTAACTACCTCCTTTTGCCTCTTTATGAAGATGCTCTAACCATTCATAAAACTTCACTTGTGCTTCAGCAGAAAAACGCATGATCAGTGGTTGTTCGGGAGAACCTAAGCGTTTATCACGAAAAGAGCGAAATACCCCTTCATACTTTTGCCAGACCTCTTGATTGGGCGGTTTATCAACCAATTGCCACTCTTTATTGTCATCGGGCCAGACAATCATTTGAAAGCGTTGCAATAAACCGTCATCGTTTATTCCACGGTGTATGGCTTGAATGAGCGGAATAATGCGTGAAGGTTGAATGCCTCCAATCATGGATAAAGTGACATAAGGGATAAAAATGGTTCCACGCTCTATACGGTCATAAGTAAATTGATCATCGCCATTAAAAGCTGTTAAATAAAAGGCGCGGTCTGATTGATATTCCTTTCTTTCTAGATTGGCTAAAAAGCCAGCCAATTCATCACGCACCATTAAGAGACCACGGGGGTTTTCTTTTAAGAGTTCCCCAAGCTTTTCAACAGACACATCATTGACAATAGTGTCATCTTCATTTTTACGAGTAGAAACTAAGCGGTGTGCAAAGTGCATTATGCAATCATATTCGCAATATTAGAAAAATAATAATTTATCATTATTTACTGATACGGAGCGCAGTATTGTAGAAAATAATTTTCTTCAATTACAAAATAAATAAAAATACAGTTGATTAAGGAAATTTTTTCTTTGTATGGAGCACACGTAAAATACGCACAACGCCATTTGAAATATCATAAATCATGATATAATTTGGATGTACAATAAGTTCACGTGTATTTACAATTCGTCCTAAACGACCAAGGGTAGGAAATTTAACAAGTTTTTCTACTTTTTCAGATAAAAGTTGATCAAACTTTAAGGCAGCGGAAGGATTATCTTGTGATATGTATTCACGTATCTTTTTGCGGTCAACGTGTGCTACTTGTGTCCAAATTAGCTTCATAAAGTTGATCTATCTAGTTTACTTTGTGTCTTTAAGCGCCATTCTTTTGCTTCTGCTTCGATTTCTTCAGAAGACATTATATCACTTGCATTAGCAGAATTTATCCCTAATTGAACTTGTTCCCGAAACCATAAATCGTATGCACTTTTTTCTTTTTGTTCTTTTACGATATCGCGCATATAATCGCGCAATAATTGTGCACCAGATCTATCACACGCCTTTGCTGCTTTGGAAAATTCATTTTTTAATACATCATCGACGCGAAAGGTAAATGTTGTCTCAGCCATTTTACGACCACTTAATGTGTTACAAAGTAGTTCTAATATAATGTATTTTTACTGTTTCTTCAATAGGTACTATTAGAATAGATATTTTATATCTATTTTGCATTTTCATAGGGTTGAAAGGGACGCCCATAAATCAACGGGCTCTGATAACAGCCCAGACAAAAGAGCCAGACCGGTTTCAATGCCTTCACAAATGACCAGATGTTTTGGATTGGCTTGGCTTAAATGCACCCCACCACCTGTTACAGATCCCAACATGGCTTTTGCTGGTTTCTGATCTGTTTTGCAGCCATTGTCTTTTAAAAAGGTTCTATGAATGGCAAAGGAACCAGCCCCCTTAACAAGAGCAATCAACGCGGGCAATGTACCCCCAGAGGGGTGTAGACATTTGTCGTAAAAGCGTAAATCTGTAGGCAAATCACATGTAATACCCCGCATACGTAAATAGGTTTCTGCTAAAGTATTTTTGATTGGTTGGCTTTGTTGCCAAATTGCTCTTTCTGCTTTCCTTTTTGCTTGTTTGAGATCAGCACAAAACTGTTTTGAGAAAGAGAGCGTCTGATCATAAGCTTGTTTTCCAAGCAATCCAATTCTAATAAGCGCTTGTATGATCTCTCTAAAAGAGCAGCCAGCATAACAAGTGAGTAAAAGACGCCCATCATTTCCATTAGAAATAGATAAACTAGGCAGCCTATCATCGTGAGCAGGGCAACGGGCTGTTCCATAACGCCCATGCCAAACCCCGCGCAAGGCACGTGTGATACCTTGCGCATTCTTAAAAGAACACATCATTGTAAATCCTATAACGTTGCGTCACAGGACGGATTGTGCTATCTCTAGGGTGATGAGTTTGAGAAAGCCTTGTCCGTCCTTACGTGACAAGGTTTTTTTTATGCCGCGTCACTTTGACGTTGCTGTTTTGCTTGCTCGATGACATTGATAAGATCCGATTGTAACCAACGGGACAAAAAACCAAATTTTAAAGGTTTTGGGAGAGAGCCATTGGTTACATGACGGCGGAATGTTGAGACACTCATATGAAGCAATTTTGCACTTTCACGGTCTGTCAAAAGAATATCATTTTC
>NZ_JBHIRE010000057.1:0-3438 GCF_042196885.1 Bartonella sp. AA86SXKL
AATTATCATGACGTTGGCTCAGCTTTGAGTGGTCTTGATGCGAATGTGAAGAGTGTGAATACGCATCTGACGAATGTGGTAAAAGATGTCAATGAAAAAATCACGAATATTACACAAGAAGTCAAAGGGGACGCTTTGTTGTGGAGCGGTGATGAGCAGGCATTTGTAGCACAGCATGGAGAGGGAAGAACCAATAGCAAAATTAAGTTTCTTGCCAATGGAGATATTTCTGCTAACTCAACAGATGCTATAAATGGTTCGCAGCTTTATTTGATGAGCAACCAATTGGCTGCGTATTTTGGTGGTGGCGCTGGTTATAATAATGGAAAATGGACCGCTCCTACTTTCAAGATAACACATTTCAAGGCTAACGGGAGTTCTGCTGAAAAGAAGGATTATCATAACGTTGCCAGTGCTTTTGACGGCGTAAGTGAGAGTATGTCTAAGATAAACGACCGCATTCAAAATGTTGAAAACAATGTCTCGTCCAATGGTTTAAATTGGAATGAGCAGAAAAAAGCTTATGACGCTAGCCATGATGGTCAACCAAGTAAGATTATCAATGTAGCAGATGGTAAAATTGCAGAAGGTTCAAAAGATGCAGTCAATGGTGGACAGCTTTGGGAGACCAACGAACGTATCACTGGCGTTGAAAAAGATATTAAACATATTGAAAACAGAGTCGACAATATTTCCACTACGGTTACGAATATTGGTGAAACAGTTTTCAATATTGAAGACAGAGTTGATAATATTGAGAATACGGTTAATAATCTTTCTGATGGTGCAGTTAACTATGATAAAGATGTTGATGGTAAAAAGACCAATAAGATCACTCTAAAAGGTGGGAATGAAAGTGAACCTGTTATGATTGATAATGTTGCGGATGGTCGTATTGAACAAGGTTCGAAAGAAGCTGTTAATGGTGGTCAACTACATGATTACACTGAGCAGCAGATGAAGGTCGTTCTTGATCAATCAAAGCATTACACAGATCAACGGGTGAATAATATCGTTATCGATGCTATTGATGATGCCGTTGATCGGGCTCACCAATATACAGATATGAAGTTTAATATTTTAAGTTATGACATTAAGAGTGTACGCAAAGAAGCAAGACAAGCAGCTGCTGTTGGTCTAGCAGTGTCCAATCTACGTTACTTTGACGAACCAGGATCTTTGAGTGTCTCATTTGGTAGCGGCGCATGGCGTGGACAATCGGCATTTGCTCTTGGAGCTGGTTATACATCTGAAAATGGAAAAATCCGCTCTAATCTCTCTGCCACGAGTGCTGGTGGTCATTGGGGAATAGGTGGTGCAATCACTCTGAAAATAAAATAATACCAACAATAAAAACCGAACAAAACATTCACCCTTATTTATTGAAATGAGGGTGAATATTTTTTACAGACGCACAGTATTTATCTAGAGATAAGCATAATATTTGATGACGATATAAACTTTGAGGTTTTATAGAAGCCCCTTATATGCTTTTATTGCAAAAAGATCACAGTAGAATCCATATTGCTAAAAAGTTATATTTTTATGTTGCTATTTTCTTGAACAGTCTATAGTCGTGCAGGAATGTATATTAATAAGACTCATTTTGATAAAATAACTTTCAAAGGGGGGATAAGTAGTGCGTAAAGATAAAAGATACATCAAAGGATCACGCATATATCATTACATGATATTTTAAGAAGAGAAGTCCTAACTAAAAAAGCAATTATCCAAAGCAAGTTAGATATCGGACATACTACAATCTCTTTTTATTTTACTTGTTATTAATAAAAAAATGCTTTCTAATAAAACTAAAGTCTATAATTAAGAAAACACATACTAAAACCTTTTTTAAAGCATTTTATAGTAACGACTACCAAGTAAAAAGTAATATTAAATATGGAAGACCTCTTTTTTAGTTAGTAAAAAACAGCATACTAAAACCCTTAGATTCTAAATGTATTATTTCTATGTCCACAAAACATAAACCAAAAACAAACATTTAAATCTCAATACAGAAAGCACAAACAAAACAAAAGACTCAAAATGTTCACATCCTAAGCAACGATCCTCTATTATGAATTCCAGAGGGGTTAATAATGCTAAAATGTGTCTTTTTTATGTTTTGGAGGTGTTTTTAAGTTTTTTCATTGGAGAATTTGTTATGAAAAAATTATATGCCACATTAGCACACGATGATGCAAATGGGACTCATTTTCCTTATCCCTTGTCTTTGGTGAGGGTGCTTTTGTTGGTTGCAATAGTTGCGTTTTTATCGAATGTTTCTCCTAGTTTTTCGGCAAATGTCGATTTAAGCAAAATGTTCCTTGAAGGTGTCGATAGTGCTGTTGTAGGAACTCCACAAAATGTTATCTCTGCTTATAATAGCGATAACAGTGAATTAGATGCTTCTAGTGCGTCAAAGGAGAATTATATAACAGCGTTGAGTGTTGCGACGACACCTAAGGGGGATGCTACCAGTGACTATGCAAATTTTCTCATCAATACTCTTTCTGGTAATAGTGATAAGAATTCCACAATAAAGACTGATAATAGTTCTGTAATAAATACTTTGACAGCAAGACAACTTATTCCTGTTAGTGAAATGCAGAGAGGTGGTGGCAAAGGTATTGAGTTGGGTGCGGCGGCGAGTGCGCCCTCTGTGTCGTCTATTGCGATAGGCAATGAGCAAAAATGTGATAAAGGCAAAAACTGTTATTACGTCGCTGCACGTGCGTCAGCTGAAAGAACAATAGCTATCGGTTTATCATCTGAAGCTAAGAATTATCAGGGAATTGCTATTGGTGTTACTGCAAAAGCACTCGCTGACAGTGCTGTTGCTATAGGTCCCTTTACAAAGGCGACAGAAAAAAATGCTATCGTTTTGGGGTATAGTTCAGAGGCGACAGGTTTGAATAGTATTTCTATAGGGCGCTCGGCGCACTCTTTGGGTCAGCATAGTATCGCAATAGGTTCTGATGATATTACAGATAAATATCCAGATGATTATACAACTGCGAAGAGTAATCATTCAATTGCCGTAGGGCGTGTTGCTAAAGTCCGAGGAGAAAATGGGATTGGTATTGGTCAGCGTTCATCGGTATGGGATAATGCTAACAATGGCATTTCTATCGGTTACTATTCAAAAGCACAGGCGTTGGATAGTATCGGGCTAGGTCACGACGCTTTGGGGATGGTGGAAGGGAGTGTTGCAATAGGAAGCCATACTAGAGCCAATAGGGCTGCTGGTGTTCCGGGTTATACTTCTGTGCTGCAGGGACCTGCAACGAATGAGGTATCTTATTGGAAATCTACATTAGGTGCTGTTAGTGTTGGTGATGTTGATGCTGGCAAAACACGACAAATTACAGGTGTAGCGGCTGGTAGTGAAGATGCAGACGCAGTGAATCTAAGACAATTGCAAGACTTAGAAGATGT
>NZ_JBHIRE010000058.1:0-1082 GCF_042196885.1 Bartonella sp. AA86SXKL
GAAACTGTTTTAAACACCCATGCCTTGTCTTCTGGGGGCAATGCAACCGTGATTGCTAAGAAAAATATCACAGCCTCAGGGGTAAAGATCACCACCGGGGGTGATCTTGCCATGGTTACAGAGCAGGGCAATTTGACAATCGGTGCCATAAAAACTACCGACCATGATGCGCAGGGTAATGCATCCATGCATCAACAATCAGAAGTTAATTCTGGAGGCTCAACAACGCTTTCCTCTGGAAAGGATCTGAATATTCTGGGCTCTGAAGTTCAAACGAAGGATAATCTTTTCTTACAAGCAAAAGACACTGTTTCGCTTGATGCCACGCGCAACAGTGCCAATAGCTATCGGGGGGATCACACCTCCCATGTTGCTGTGCATAATGGCTCTTATTTAAGTTCTGGAAAAGAGACCACTGTTCTCTCTGGAAAAGATATCCGTGTTTTTGCGTCCGATATCGATGCGAAGGGCAATGTTGCTCTTGGTGCTCAAGGGAATATCACGATAGATACCAAATCTGATGAGATGGAGTATCATCTTCAGGGTACAAATCTTAAAGTGGATATGCAAGCCTCGCGAGCCGTTGGCTCTTCGATCAATGCTGGGGGTGATTTTACTGCTATTGCAGGCCAAGATGGCACACCACATGATCTCACCATCACGGGCAGTGCTGTTACGGCTGATGGCAAGGTAGAGCTGAAAGCCAGCAATGCTATTCTCATCACCAATGCGGAAAATAGCTTACAGTATGAGATGTCGTATCATAAAAAGGGTGAGGTGTTCAGTAGCAGCAAATCCCAGCATAACAAGATTGATGCGGCTCAAGTTGTGGGCTCACTCATATCTGGGGGCAAAGGTGTTGCTCTTGACTCAGCAAACAACACGGAGATTGTAGCCTCGATACTCACAGCCGGTAAGCCAGGGGAGAAAACGCCAGAAGAGCAGGCCAAAGCCGATATGACCATTCACTCTGGTGGAAATATTCTCATCAAAGGGGCGCAAGAAAAATACAACCAGCAACAACAATCGTCGACAAGCAGTGTTTTGCATGAGAAATCTTCCGATAATTCTGAAGCGCACAC
>NZ_JBHIRE010000058.1:1112-3309 GCF_042196885.1 Bartonella sp. AA86SXKL
TCCTCTATTCTGGGGGCGACGGGCAATATTGTGTTAGACGCACAAGGGGATGCCACAATCACGGCTTCTCATATGATTGCCAATGAAGATATCAATGTGGCAGGACAAAGCGTGACGATTGATGGCATGACAGATCACCATAGCAGCCATTCAGAAACCCATGAAACGGGTTTTGGTGTGGGATCAGGCAAGGGTTTTGTTTCGATCTACGGGAGTGAATCAAAGACAGAGAATGAAGAAAGTTTTGAACATCAAGGCTCTTCGCTCAATGGGAAAAATATCACCATCACCGCCAAAAAAGAAGATGTGAATGTGGTGGGTTCTGACTTTAGCGCAGGGGAAGATATTAAGCTTTCGGCAGTCCATAATGTGAATGTTTTGCCTGGTCATAAGAGTCATAGCGCGAGCACACAGGAAGAACGCTCAGGTTTTGGCTTTCAGTTTGAAAAGAACCGCAGTGGTGCCTCTGTGGGTGTGGGGGGTGCGAGCGCCAAAGATACGGGCGATCAATGGGAAAAGTCCAATACACCATCCAATTTCAAAGCGGGCAGAGATGTGCAGATCAATGCCGGCAATGATGTGAATTTACAAGCGACAAATGTTTCGGCAAATCGTGATGTCAACATTGATGCGGGCAATAATATCACATTATCGGAAAGTTATGATACCTCTAATGCTAAGGAAAAACATGAAAATTTCTTTGCCGGTGTCACAGGTTCTGTCAATGTTGGCATTCTTGGTACGGTACAAGATATAAGGGATGCAGTAAAGCGAGCTAAAAATAAGGATAACAAACACCACATTATTAATGGTTTGCTTGGCGGTTTAAAAGGTTATGATCTCTATAACAAAGGCAAAGGTCTTTACAATGGGATGCAGGGTGGAGCAACCAAAGATGACCTTCTTAATATGGCGGATGTTTCAACCAGCATTACGGTAGACTTTAAAGCTGAAAAGGCAGAGGCATTTTCTCACACCTCCACCGCAGTAACAGATAGCATAGAAGCAGGGCGTGCCATTAACATGCATGCCAACAAAGGCAGCATCCATGGTATTGGTGCTGATCTTATCGCTGGCACAAACTCTCTGAACAATGATGAACAGAGCGGAAATATTAATTTGGAAGCAGGACAAGATATCACCTTTGAAAGTGCGCAAAATAGGCAAAACACGCAAAACCATTCGCAAAATATTTCTGTAAATGTTGGTGTTGGCTACGGTTATGGGAGTGGCGGTTCAGGCTGGAGGGGCAATGCTTCTTTTGGAAAAGGAAGAGGCTCCAGTGAACAGGTACACCAGAAGAACAGCCATATTATAGGCACGGGCACTGTTCATAGCAACAGTGGGGGAAACACCACACTAGCGGGGGGTGTGGTTTCTGCAAACCGTGTAGAGATGGGTGTTGGTGGTGATTTCACCATTACAAGCCACAGTGATACGGGACAAAGTTCCAGCAAGCAAAACTCTGTTTCTGTTGGCTTTAATGGTGGAAAAAAGGATGATGCGGCGACAACCAATCTTGCCTTGAACAAGGATAAAACCTCTAGCGATTATCACAGTGTTGTGGAACACTCCGGCATCAAAGCGGGTGATGGCGGCTTTGAGATCAACGTTAAAGATACAACAACCCTGACCGGGGGGATTATCGACAGCAGCGCATCAGCCGACAAAAACAAACTGACCACCGGAACCATTATCATGAGTGATATTGCCAACAGTGCTAAAGCGCAAGCCAGCAGCCAGGGTTTAAGCCTTGCTACGGGTGGTCCCATGTCTCAGGGCAAATACGGTCTTGCGAAAAACATCGCCAAAAATGTCTTAGATCATGCAAAAGCCAAAGATTCACAGGAAGGGCAAACCAAAGCTGCTATCAGCAATGGCACCATCATCCTGACAGATGAGGTTGAGCAAAAGGCATTGACAGGGCAAGATGTGGAACAAGTAATCGCCTCCCTTAACCGCGATACTGCCAACGCCCATAAGGGGGTACAACAGCTTGATGTTGCCAAGCTGGAACAAATTGTCCATGAAAACCGTGAAATGGCGACACAATTGCTGGAAGAAGGGTTTAAAGTTAGCAATGAAGCTTACAAAACCATGTTTATCAAAAAACATCCCATCGCCGTGGTGGAGCGTGATGAACAGGGACATATCATCTATAAGACAGATAAAAATGGACAGTATATCAAAAACGCTC
>NZ_JBHIRE010000059.1:0-2692 GCF_042196885.1 Bartonella sp. AA86SXKL
TCGACAACATCAACCACCCCTTTGCCTGAAAAAAAATTCGCACCCCTTGCACCAAAAGTGATCTCCCCACCTTTCACCACAAAACCTTTCAAAAAACCAGAAACATCAATTTCTGGAACACCGGTGGTTAATGTCGCATGGGGCGTATTGATAAACCCACAACCATCACAGCTTATGCCATTGGGGTTGGCTATAATCACATCGGCTTGTTTTCCAAAAACTTCTCCTGGGCCATTCAACGCACTGCGTTTTCCGCTTGTTACTTCATTTAAAATAACCTTCGCTGAACCAGAAAAACGCAAACGTGGATTGCCAGGCATAATGCCCCCCAATTGCGACTGTCCCACTTCTTGCGCATGATTGTTCCAAATCACACCTACATGGCCAATATTAAAATCATCATATTTATTGTGCGATAAACCGCTGCTGTTGGGGGTAACAATATCAATGGAAGGAACCCCATTGGGGGCTGCCACAATATCTGGACGATGGGCAGAATTCGCCTTCGCATCAACAGAAATTTGCGCCTGTAACGCTGAAGGTGCTAACAAACAAGAAAAACCAAGCCCCCAAAATAAAACCTTCTTGAGCATCGTACTAGAGACTAAAACACCTAATAAAGTCGCTCTTTGTTCTCTCTTCTCATATCTCATGCTTGTACTCGCCATCACTATCCTTAAAGATCCATTGTTAATGTCATTAAAAACGTGCCTGACTTCTTGTGCTTAATCGTGCTCCAGAAAATACTGGAATAACTAGCATCAAGAGAAACCATCCCCCCTGAAAGCTTGACACCTGCTGTCCAACCAGCAAGCTGTTCATGCGTAAAACCATACAAAGCTTGCGAAAAAACACGACCATAGTCCAAACCAACAAAGGGGCGAAGTTCACCAAAAACCTTTTTGAGCGTCGCGTTATTGCTCCACCAAATGGTGCGCAGAAACAGCTCATTACGGATAAAAAAACCGTTATTGCCAAAAATCAAACTCTCGCGCGTGCCTCGAACATTGGAAGCACCTCCCAACGAAATCTGCTCTGCACCCAATAAATTATGCGGTGAATATTGACCACTCAAAAGATTGCTCAATAGAAAATTCCACTCACCAACCTTAAAGGGTGTCATAACGCTGAGTGTGCCGGTAAATTTTGCAAATTGAGGCTCCGCATCCCCCGCTCCTGGAACATGTTTCTTTACAGATTGAAATAAAGGAAGTCCTTGCAAATAACTCACATCAAAGCTCCATGTGCCCCCAAACATCTGGCGAGTATGCAAAATGCCAAAATTAGCTACACTATATTGACGGCTCCCAACCTCTATCTTATTGCCAAGAAGGTAGTTGTTGCTCCTTTTATAGGAAAGACCCACATTCAAAATTGTCAGGGAAACACTATCACGATGAAAAACCCTGCTTGTACTGGCATGTAATTCACTCGAATCCCCCGTCGTCTCAATATCGGTAAAATTGCCAGGAAGAATACTTTGATAATTATAAGCATAGCCATTTAAACCAAAGCTCCAATAACCATAGGGAATGCTCACACTCGCTGAAATGTTATTGCTATGGCCCTCTTGTGTGCTCCCACCCCAATAATCTGATTGACTGCGTTGATAGCTAAAATTCCACGCATCATTGAAACCTAAAATATTTTCTAACGTTAAGCCCGCTTTATAACGCGCATAACCCGTGGAAGATTGTCCCATATTGTCATGAGAAACACCAACCTTGAAAGCTTTACTAGGCCGATTGTTAATATTCACAATGGTGCTACCATCTTCACGACCCGGGAGAAGTTCGCTTTGAGCGTGCCCCGAAAAAAGCCTGTTGATTTGATCAAGCCCCTGTTCAATATCGCGCATATTCAGAATATGCCCTTTCAAACCCGGAAAAGCACTCCAGACAACATAATTATGAGAAGAAGCTGGTAAACCATTGTAATAAATATCCGAAAGCTTGCCCTCAACCACAACAAGTTTGAGCGCCTTGCTGCTTTTGATATCCTGATCTGGGATATAAAAACGCGCCGTGATATAGCCTTGATCCAAATAAATCTGGGTTAACTGCTTGATTAAAAACTGGATATCAGAAAGACCTATACATCTTCCAACATAAGGACCTGTTACAGCTGCTATAGAACTCTTCTTGAGATGATAAACCCCATCAACAATAATATCATGAATTGGAAAGCAGTACCCACTCCCCCAAAGTGCTCTCGGCTTTCCTTCAAAAGGCCTTGTCATGCCTTTAGGCGTTAAAGCACGTAAATTCTCAATGCTTTCTAATTGCTGCTTCTCTGAATATCCGCGAGAAAAATTCTCCGTTGGAGAATGTGGGGATAAAACAGAAAAAGACCGACCATAAACCATTACGCCATGAAACAAGTCATATAACACTAAAATGGCAAGAAAAATTCTCAAAAGAGAACTTTGGCGTAAAAAGATGAATAACAATACAAATTGCCCCCGCTTTGCACCATTCATGAAGCATTGTTTAAAAGAACTTCATGAACCTCTAACAATACCACTCAAAACAGCCACGACCCTATGACGCTTTTAACAAAAGCACATGCCGTAACCAAAGAAAAGTGATACCCAAAAACTGCTTTATTTAAATTGCTGAAAGTTTCTCCCCCACATTCATATAAAAAGACCCCTAACCAAAACTGTTTAGCTCGTCAATGCTTAATACCTCAA
>NZ_JBHIRE010000059.1:2708-3037 GCF_042196885.1 Bartonella sp. AA86SXKL
GGATAGATTTGCTAAATCATGTCCCCTTATTCATAGAGTGAACCTTCAAAGTACGCCTCATCTATGAGTTTTGAGGATTCCCTTTATCCCCCTTTATATATTTTTTTCAATCAAAAAATAAAAGTCATTATATTTCAATAAGTTAATTTTTAAATAAACAACCTATATTAAAATGCAATCTGCAAATACAACTCATAGTATATTTTGAAGGTATTTTGGAGGTTTGAGAAACCTTCAAAACCTAGCTGTAAAATGCTTCAAAATACTCATTCTGATATTAAAAAATACACACCGCATTTGTCTTGATTAACCCGTCAAACGAATAGCAA
>NZ_JBHIRE010000060.1:0-3034 GCF_042196885.1 Bartonella sp. AA86SXKL
AATTCCCTATTGCAAAACAAGAAGGACCCTCAATTGCTGGAATGATGTCCAAACCAGAGATTGCAAGTGCTATTGCACAATATGCCAATGAAAGATTAACTGAAAACATACAGAGACAACTTAAACGTCAAGAATATGCTGCCAACAAGAAAGGCTAGATCATGTTCTCAAGCTTTATCTATATATTCCATATCCTTATGAGTTTAAGCATTACATATTCTTATTGCAATTTAAAAAAAGATCATCATTTATGCTTTGTTTTTTCATAAAAAAAGTCAATAAAATCAATTCAAAAGGTACTCCCAGCGGGTTGGCTTCGTTGCGGGGCAGGACAGCGCAAACTATCGCTAGCGACAGAATTTTCAAATTGACTGTACATTGTACACTTAACTTATTGATAAATAACAATTTCAATATGTACACTGTACAGTATGTGAAACGTTTTCTTAGCAAAAAGTAATTTTTATTACTTGACAATTCTACAGTAATAGGTATCTTCGAATCAGGTGCCTAGAAAACACCTGAAAACAACTAGCGGATTGGTTGCCGAAATAACTGATCTTCCGCAAACTAAAAGCTTTGACTCATTGTATGCTACACGCATATAATAATATTGTCGGGTGTGGTTATGCTATACAATACCCTTTATGGGAAAGGCGTAACGACGGGCTAGTTGCCGTGTTTTCTAGCGCCCGGCATCCTCTTCGGATGTCAATAGAAAACCTTAACAACTAGGAGTTCATTATGAACACTCTTATTAAAATTACAGAACAAACAATTGATCAAGAAACTGTTCAAGCAGTAAATGCACGTGAGTTGCATATGTTTTTGAAGGTCACATCTCGTTTTAACGATTGGATCATTAATCGTATTAAAGAATATGGTTTCCTAGAAAATAAGGACTTTGTGAGTTTTACTAAAAATTTAGTAAAACCTAAAAGCGGTCGTCCAAGTACAGAATACCACATCACATTAGACATGGCGAAAGAGCTCTCAATGGTGGAACGTAACGAGAAAGGACGTCAAGCACGCCGTTATTTTATTGAGTGCGAGAAGAAACTAAAAAGCCAATTTGTTGATAATGAATTATTTTCTTATGAGTGTTTAAAAAAAACTGCTGGTGTTGAAGAAATCTTAGGATTGGTGATGAGACGTTTGTTAGATGCAAATAACCTCGAAAAAGAGCTTGATCATTACAAATCAGTTACAAAAGAAGCTAAACGAGTTTTAGCGACTCCGATTGCAAAAGTAGCTTAGACTTAAAACATCTTCCTTCCCCGTTCTCAAAATGGGGAGGTGGTTTAAAGATCAAGTTTTGAATGGGAGCCCAGACGCACTAAAATCAATCGATCTTGACCAATCAAGCGATAAATCAATACTAAGTCAGGTCGAATATGGCAATCTCGATAATTGCTCCAATTCCCAGTTAATGCATGGTCATAATATCGAGGTTCTAAAGGCTGGTCATTTGCTAATGCTGCAATGATTTGGCGCAAATCAGTATCTAAAAGATGCCGATACCGTCCTTTCATTTCACGCTTGAAATCACGTTTGAAGATAGTGGTACGTTCAATCGTCCGCATAGAGATCATCAAATAATTCGTCTACGGAATGAAACTTTTTTAAGTTACCTTCCTCTAGTTCTGCAAAAGCCGCTATAGTTTCCGCATTAGGTTGAAACAAGAAGGACGGAATAGCTTTATCTTGTGCAATACGCGTCATCAACACTCTCACAACATCACTTACTGATAAACCTGACGCTTGAATAACTTGACTAGCGATATTTTGAATTTCTTCTGGTACACGCGCTTGAACCATGCGACTGGCAGCCATAATGATTTCTCCTCTTGTAACTGTATTTCAATGTAATACAATTGAAGTTTAATTTCAACTGTAAAGCACATTTTTTAGAGTGGCGAGATCGTTTGGCTTAACAACCGCTTGCTTTTTTAAGACTTTTACCCACGTTTACGGCGTTCTTTTGTTACATATTTAAAGAAGGAGGGTGGTAAAACATCTTTAGCTGGCTTTAGACGTGCAAGTTCTTCATCTGTCAATGGTGGAGAATCCACGGCTTCCAAATCTTCTTTTGTGTAGCCGCATCTTATTTTAAAGTTTTTTTGAAAACCAATAATTCTCGTGTGACTTGGAGCGTATCCGTTTGCATATCGGAATATACACTCGATTATACCGGATCGTCAATTATCTGTTACGTCTTAAAACTTCATGAGTGGAAAGATCATTAAACCCTACATTCAAATTTATTGATTTTGGCAAATTCGTCTGCTTTTTCAGTTTGTAATATACTAACGTCATAAGCAGCTTGCATGTTGAGCCAAAATTCAGCAGTAGTATCAAAAAAATAGGCTAATCTGAGAGCAGTATCGGGAGTCACCGGACTATTTTCAGCAACAATACGTTCTATTCTCGTGCGTGGAACATTTAATGCTTTTGCAAGGGCATAAGCAGAGAGAGCATATTCTTTTAAATATTCCTCTCGTAAAATTTCTCCGGGATGAATAGCAATATAATTTTTCATCTCGACCTCCTACAGATCAATGATAATCTACGATTTCAACTTCATAAGCGCCATTAGAGCGCCATTCAAAACAAATACGAAACTGGTCATTAATACGAATAGAATATTGACCTTTACGCTCTCCTTTCAATGCTTCTAAACGATTTCCTGGAGGACTGCGTAAATCTTTAAGATCAACCGCTTTATCGAGCATAAACAATTTTCTTTGGGCTATACGTACTAGAGTTGTTGGAAAACCTTTAGGCGGATTACCTTCTAAAAGATCTTTACACCGCTTATCAGCAAAAGATTCAATCACCAAATCACCTTCATTCACTCTTTTATGTATCATATCATGATACCAATCTAAAGAAAAGGATGAATGTTGAAAAATATTTAGTAAAAGAGATGGCAATGACAAAGAAGCATCGTAAGGGTTTATCGGTTCGTGCGTTTGCGAAGAAGATGGGTGTTTCACATAATGCAGTGGTTTCTCGGATAAAGACAGGTAAATTT
>NZ_JBHIRE010000061.1:0-2971 GCF_042196885.1 Bartonella sp. AA86SXKL
AAGCAAAACAGCAACGTTATAACGACGCGGCATAAAAAGAAAACCTTGTCACGTAAGGACGGACAAGGCTTTCTCAAACTCATCAACCTGGTGCTTTATTTGGTGTAAATTCAAGGCTTTCTCTGCTGAAGTAAGACTTAAGGTTTGCATTCAAGTTGTTCTGAATGCTTTTTACAATAAGGGCTATTTAAGCGCCTCTTGACACTTCTCTGTGGGATGACAGCACCTGGACGACAAATCGGAAGATTTTCTTCTTTAAAAGTATAACACCATCCCCCTTCATGTTCATCTTTATAGTGGAATCCTGATTGAATCATGCAAGCATGGACTGTTGCCTGTCCATTAATACTCTGCTCTCTGCTTTCTGAATCCTCATCATAAGGCGTTGGCATTCCACATTCTAATAAAGCTTTTCCTATCTCAGTAAAATCTGCTCCTGGCTTCTCCCACATATACATATACCCTGGAGCAGGCTTAAAAAAATTACACCCAGCTATACTTAACAGGATTATCCCGCTTAATAATCTTAAAATGTGTTTCATTTTTTGCTCCATGAATTAATTGAATCAATTTGTATCCGGTGAGATGAACCATAATCATGTCTACATGCTCGATCCGCATTTGCATAACAAACATGAGGACTTGGATAATCAAATAGTACTTTCTTTGCCTCTTTAACTGCGTTACTACCAAGGGGACTCTTGTCAAAAGTAGCGGGATTTTTGCCAAACACAACACCAACAAAATCATCTGCATGGTTTTCCAAGCCGACAGTGGTTTTCTTTCCACCCCTTAAGATATATAACGTATCTGCCATGTCTTGAGTATTATAAGCTGGACCAAAAAAATTAACCGTTGTTTCCTTTGCTATACCGTGAACACCATGCTTTACTAAATCGTGTGATCCATTTCCTGCTGTTATGGTACCACGACTATGGGCATCATCATGCAATCCTGTATTGCCATAAAGATACATTGTATCCTGGAATTTCTTGGTTGAATTGGTCAATCCAAAAAAAATCTACCTTCCAGAAACTTCTGAAAAATCGCTATCCCTACTTCCACTTCCCAGTCTTCAGCTTCTGGGAAATATGTAAAATAAAGGGGACCATGATCATTGTCAGCAAACTGGACAGTATAACGCGCAGCATCATCTGGTGAGGTAAAAATACCATTGTAAAACATATGAACCTTGCCATCAGAACCTTTTTGTAAATGTTTTTCTTCTTCTGGTGTTAAATAGTGATACAGAGGTATTTTTCTTCCATAGCTGTCTTTTATATAGTTTCCATTTTTATCTGCTGCATAGAGGACATTGCCATTTTCATCATGCTCAACCTCACCCTCAGGATGCTCTTTGAGATATGCGAATTCACGTATTTTGTCCCAGTATCCCAATCCTTCATCCGATAAATCATTGATCATATCTACGCGATTATGCACTACCCCCTCAAGCGATGCGACATCTAGCTGTTCTACTGCTTGGTGTGCTGCTGCGGTGTTGCGGTTGAGAGAGCCAATGATTTGTCCAGCATCTTGCCCCATCGCCCTCTGTCCAGTTGTATCAGTAAGGATGATAGTCCCATCACTGATAGCAGATTTGGTTTCCCCTTCTGCTCCATCCTTGGCTTTGCCGTGATTTAAAACATTCTTGGCAATGTTTTTTATCGTGTCATTCCCAGAAAGGCTAAACCCATGGCTGCTGGCTTTAGCATGGGCACTGTTGCTGATATCACTGGTGCTAATGCTTCCAGTGGTCAGGCTGTTTTTGTCCGCCGAGGCTGTGCTAGCAATAATGCCTCCGGTTAGGGTCGTTTTGTCTTTAACAATGATATTAAAGCCGCCATCACCCGCTTTGATGCCTGATTGCTCCACAACACTATGATAATCGCTAGAGGATTTATCCTTTTGGAAAGAGGCACTCATGGAGCCCCCACCTATTTACTAAGGAAATTAAACGTGTGTAACATCAAACATATCATCATACAGTCTGCTAAAGATGAGAGCTTTGTTTTTTACCATTGGCTATGAAAGAAAATCCTTTGAGGACTATTTCAATCAACTTATCAAAAATAATATTAAACTTTTGTATGATATTCGTAAAAATCCAATAAGCAGAAAATACGGATTTTCAAAAAGACAATTAGAGAAAGTTGTAAACAACATTGATATTGAATATATGGCATATGCCTGAACTTGGAATCGCCTCTGAAAAACGAAGAAATTTGAAAACACAAAAGATTATGATCGCCTTTTTGAAGATTATCAAAATACAACTCTCAAGGATAATTCTTGTGCAATAAACAAATTATATCAAATTTTTTTAACAAAAAGCGCGTTGCAATCACCTGTTTTGAAGCCAATGTATGCATGTGTCATAGAGGACAACTCGCATTAGCTCTCATTCCATTGCCTGATTGGAAATATGAAATTAAGCACATCTAAAAAATAAATTTGCATATTTTTTTAAAATGGGAGTGCCCATATGCCTCCCAGCCCCCTACCCATTCCTAACAACTTTTAAGTGATGCATGATTCACGCTACGGGTGAATTCTGCGCAAATCAAGGAAAAGAAATATGAACTGACCGATGAAACAATTGAGGTTGGTGGATACATTACACTTTACCGCATCCGTGCTTTGAGAGACTTTGGAGATGTAAAGGCAGGTGATCTTGGCGCTTTTACACAAAAAGAAGACAATCTAAGTCATGATGGCAATTGCTGGATAAGTGATGATGCAAAAGTCTATGGTTATGCCAAGGTTTTTGGGGATGCACATGTTTACGGTGGCACATTTATTAGTGGAAAAGCTAAAATTTATGGAAATACTAAAATTTATGACAGTCCATTGATTTCCATCAGAGCAAATATACGCTGGCTATTAAACAAGCGCAAAATGGCATCTCCAAGAAAATAAACAGACTTACAAAAGGCTCTTTCGATTGGTTATTGCATCAGTATTTACAAAG
>NZ_JBHIRE010000062.1:0-2858 GCF_042196885.1 Bartonella sp. AA86SXKL
CACTGCTCTTCACATTCTTTAAGATAGAATTCGGCAATATCTTCAGAGATATCTTCGCAACGATTAGTCGTTGGTTCAATACGCAAAATTTGGACAGCATTATCGGCTTGGTCGATAAATTTGATCATGTCACTTTCTTCTAAGAAAGGACCAGATTTAGCGAGATTTTGCTCTTCATTTTCGCACATCACTAAGAGAATTTCATCAGAATTTATAAACACTGGTTTATTCACAAATGCCTCCATACTGCCTATTGGCAAAAGTTATTTTCTAAGATATGGAGTAATTAATACGTTTTTCGTAACGATGTGTCAATAGATAAAATACGAAAAACGTATTTTTATTTTTATAAATCTATTCGATTTTGTTTATTATCATTAATGTTAATGAGGTGCTTATGATAGAAAATATAAAAGAAAAGCAGCTATCCATCATGCTAAATAAATTAACCGAATGTGAAAAAAAAGCTTTTATGAATTTCTTGCTGCGAGCAGAGATTTTAAAAGATCCTCGACAATCTTCTTTTCAGAATCATTCGCTTGTGAATATAAGTAAAGAAAATCATCAGAGTAAGGTCCAGAAATAGGTGAAGAATCTTTAAAAAACTCCATAATTTTAACTAACTCATCTGCCTTAATATCTCTCATTTCCCTATTTGTATTAAGATTAATCATATTGGATATAGCTGGTCTTCTTATACCAAGATGGGCGGCAAGCTTGGCTTGGCTCCCTCGTCCCATTTTATCAAGCTCTTTTTTTATCCAAATTTTTAGCTCTTTTTGCCTAATCATAATTAAGTTTATTCCTTATTTTTAAAGTCCTTACAATATAAAAAATACAATGATACGTTTTTCGTATTGACTAAATATTTTTGATATCGTATTTTTATCGCTATGATAAAAACATATACGAAAACCGCAAAACTCATAATTGAGTATCTAGGTGGGTATAAAAAAGTTGCTAATATCGTTAATCGCAATGTTATTGTAATTAGAAAATGGGCTTACCCTTTTGAAAAGCGAGAGGGTAAAGGCGGCATCATTCCAGCTAAATACCAAATTATGCTTTTGAACTATGCACGTGAGCATGGGATAGATTTGCGTCCAGAAGATTTTTTTTATCCCGAGCGCTTGCAGAGATTAATGCAAGAGCAACACCCCCCATTGTCGAAAATTAGCAAGAGCTGCGGTGTTGATCAGAAGGTCGATAGATTGCAGCATTAAGGAGATCAAAATGAGTTCGAATGAAATTTTATGGATAGCAGTGGTTTCAGTTTTGCTCTTAAGCGGAGTGATGTTTCGTATTGCATTGCATTATCGCAACCAAGTTAAAGCACTTAAAGATCAGGTTCAAGATCTTAAGAAAGAAATGAGAGAGAATGAGTTTAGGTATTTAAAGGAAAGCAAGCAGACAATTGATCAATGTGATGCGGATCTTGAAGAACGTGACAAGGAAATTAAACAACTGAAGCAAGAGATTGAAGAACGTGACAAGGAAATTAAACAACTGAAACAAAAGACTGAAGAACTAAAACAAAGTATAGATGCGTATCGAGAAGAGTTTACACGGAAAAGTGAAAAGATACAGGCACTAAAAGCAGATGTTCAATCACGCGACGAGGAAGTTGAAAGACTAACACAAGAGCTTAAACAGCGTGATGAAGCAGTAAAAGCGCCGCTTCATAAGAATAAGAAGAGTAAGAAGAAGGGTAAGTGAGGAGAGAAAGATGAGTTTAGTAGCAATTATTACGTTTTTTACTACCAATGCGGTTATGTTCTTTTGTGTTATCGCTATGTTCTTTTTTGTTTTGCTCTATCGCAATAGAGAACAAGAGCTCAAAACAGAACTGAAGGAAAAAGATATATTAATTGTAAAGTTAAATATGTCAATTGAAGAGTTGAAAAAGAAAGTACAAGAAAGAAGAGTTATAGGAACCTTTGGAGGTTATGATTCATGAAAAAGAACAAACTAATAAATACTTTTATCTTCTCACCTTAATAGGTGAGAAGATAAGTAAAACCTAATTCCCAATCTTATAAGATTATCATCGTTGATGACTTAATTTTCGAAAAAAGCTGGGCCAAAAGCGAACTTCAAGTGTTTTATGTGGGTCATATGATGAAGTATGTTCTAAGATAAAGATCGGAACGGATAGTTTATCATGATTTTCTGTTTCTATGGAGCGAATTTTTAATTCCCATCGAAAACTATACCCACCATTCACTGTAAATAGGTCAATTCCTCTTTCTAATACGTTGTTTTGGATGACAGGATTTGTTGTAACGGGAGTTATTAAATCGATACATTTGGGAGATGTTTTAAGAATGCTTCTTGGAGAGCTTTGAGAGTATGGATAAGGAGTTGGATAGAATGCTTGAACGAATTCGAAAGGGCTATTTTCATCTATTCGTATATAGTTCATTTTCATTGGTCGGTCTGTGGGGTTTTTGATGGAAAATTCTATGAGAATACCTTCTGGTGATAGATCTTCAGGTTTAAGATTAAAGATCTCAACTTTCATCTTTGGTCCTAAACCTTCTGCTATGTTTTCTGTCCACAAAGTTTCTAAGGAATTTCTTATCATTTGGGGAAGGTCTTTTTTCAATATACTTTGTCTTTTGAATGTTGCGAGTTCTGTTTCAATGTTATTCAATTTATTGTTCATGTTAATTGTAATGTCAGTTAATTCTACAAAATTTTCTTGCATATTTCTCATATCTCTTTCTCCTCCGCTTTGGGAAAACAGTAATTTTATAAAATACGTTTTGTATGGAGAGGAGCGGTGATTAACACGATTCTTTGTTTTGATCTAGGTACCAAAACGGGGTGGGCGATACGTGGTGCAAGTGGTGACATGT
>NZ_JBHIRE010000063.1:0-2832 GCF_042196885.1 Bartonella sp. AA86SXKL
AAAGCTGCAACCGTCACCCACCGCTATGAAAAACAAAGCGGTTATACCACAGAAATCACACTCGAGGCACCAAACAAAGGAAAAGAGGCAGGAGAAAAGGAAACCTCTGAGTGACAGAAAATCAAAGGGACAACTTGACCCTTTGATCGGTCGTGATGAGGAATAGGTGCAACTTGCACCAATTGCTAAAACGAGAAATAGGATCAAGTTGATCCAATTGCATGAGTACAGCAATAGGGTATTGTTTACCCAATTCCTTAAAGGAGTAATGATGAAAACATTGCACAATTGCATACTGAAAAGGAATTCTGTCAAGTTGACCGAATTGCTTAAACGCTTCTCTTTTTAATAATGTACTTGAATAATGTGTTTGGGGTACGGAAAAACTATCAATCAATTTAAGATAAAAGAGGTGAACACATCTTATATACGCTGCTTCTCAAATAATACGATTCCAACTCAATGATTGATCATCAAAAATTGCGATTTTGAGCAGAAAAGAAAAAGAGGCTTTAAATGATCTTTGAAAGGTCTTTGAAGACCCTTTGAGAACACCTTAAAAACTCTTTGAAAAAAAATAAATTGGTACAAAACCTAGTGGCAAAATATACAAAACCCGCTGGCAAGCTACATCAGTAAAAACAATAGGTTACATATAACAAAGAAGAGTATGGTGCCCAGACGCGGCAAGCAGGGGCTTAGCAACAAGATTCAAAGTATATAAAGATGTGTAAGGGCGTATTGATGTCTATAGCTTTTTATGATTCAATAAAAAAAGTAAGTATTAAAGAAAAAATCTCAAATCAGAAATTAAAGGTGGTCTAAAAGGTGGACCCAAAAAGGTGGACGAGCAATGCTTGAAAAGGTGGACGAGAGGGGACGTTAAGTGAGGGCGATTCATCGGTTATCAGCATCATTCGTAAAGACGTCCTCGCAGGGTAAATATTGTGACGGGGCGGGGCTATGGTTGAATGTTCGAAAAGACAATACACGCTCTTGGTTTTTTCGCTATACGCACCACAATAAGCGCCGTGAAATGGGACTTGGTCCTGTTACGAAACTCTCTTTAAAAGAAGCGCGTGAGCTTACAAGATATTATAGTGATATTCTTAAAGAAGGCAATGATCCTATTGTCTTTCGAGAACAGACTATTTTAAAACAGCAAAGCAATATTTTTCAAGAAATTGCAAAAGCGGCTTTTGAAAGCAAAAAAGCAGAGTTGAAAAATGAAGGTAAAAACGGCCGCTGGTTTTCTCCACTAGAGTTGCACGTGATTCCACACATAGGCAAATTACCTATAGAAAAATTAACAGCCAATATCATTCGCAATGTTCTCTCACCCCTTTGGCATGAAAAAGCAGACACAGCGCGAAAAGCACTTAACCGTATCAATATTTGCTTGAAATATGCTGCGGCTCTTGGTTTAGATGTTGATTTACAGGCTTGTATGAAGGCACGCGCTCTTTTAGGAAAACCACGTGCGACATCAACAAATATTCCTGCTATGCCATGGCAAGAGGTTCCGGCATTTTATCAAAGCTTGGATGATAAGATCCTTTCAAATTTAGCACTGAAGCTCTTGATTTTGACTGGAGTACGGTCGTATCCATTGCGCTATTTGCGTCTCGAACAAATAGATAAAGATATATGGACGATACCAAAAGAAAATATGAAGGGCATTGTAGGAAAGGTTTCAGATTTTCGAGTACCATTGAGTAATGAAGCTTTGAGAGTTATTGAAAAAACTCTTCCCTTTGAAAAAAATGGTTTTCTCTTTTCTGGTCTTACAGGCAACCCCATTTCTGATGCCACCATGGCAAAGTATATGACAGTTTGCGGCTTAACCTATCGTCCCCATGGTTTTCGTTCAAGCTTACGGGACTGGATAGCAGAGACAACGTCAACACCATTTGAGATTGCCGAAACTGTTCTTGCACATACAGTTGGGAGTTCAGTGACAAAAGCTTATATGCGAACGGATTTTTTAGAACAGCGACATATTCTCTTGGAACAGTGGGCTTCATTTATAACAGGATAGAATTTTTACAATTACCTTTGCAGTGTTTTTTTAGTTATTTTGAAGAGAAATTTGATATGTCCAATTCTGTGAAAATAACAGTTTTAAATGTGTAAAGCTATTATTGATAGTCTCCATGAGACGAGTAAAATTAAGAAACCATTTTCTAAAGAATTTCGCGCGTCTCAGAGTATGTTTAGAGTCGGATATTTGGTTTTTGTGTAAAAATACTTACAAACGCATCCATAATACGTGAAAAATCAAGTGCTAATAAGAGTATAATGAGTACAATCCATTTTGTATAACGAGACATCACTTTTACACTTTTGTAGGTCATGATGATTTCTTGGAGGATTTCTTTTTCTGCTTCTGTAAGTTCTGTATCGTCTTGTGTTTTTTTTCTAGCCATGTTTCCACCCACACACGCGTTCACCTAGATTATTGTGCTTTAAGATCTCTCTTGCTAAGTTTGAACTGATGGCGTTCAGATCTTGCCGGCTTAAATAAATTGGCAACCAGCCAACACAAGAAGAAGCATATTTATTTGTCGCGCAACCAGTCAGAGAGAGCAGCACGCACATCAGCATCACTTTTTTGATTAACTTCACTTTCCACCTCCAGACGTGTTTTGGCTGCTTTTAAAGCTTTTTCTGTTTGCTTTTGTTGCTCTGCTTTTTTCCCAAGAGTAAAAGCTCTTGCTAATGCAATAAAAAAAGCGACTAAAGCCGCGCCTGTTATCATCAGATTTCTTTTCATCCATAAGATCATAGACGATGCTCCTGAAAGCGTTTAGCAACAAAGAAAATACCAGCACA
>NZ_JBHIRE010000064.1:0-2718 GCF_042196885.1 Bartonella sp. AA86SXKL
TGTCTGTTTTGGATTACCCTTTTTAAAGGTCACTGGATAAGGTTCTACAGTTTCATAATTCACGTGCAAATGACCCAATTCACGCCCTGCTGTTACAAACTTCCAAAAATCTTCAGCAGTTTTTACACAAAGGATACGAGGCAATTCTTTAGAGAGGTTATCAGCATAACGAGCACGATAATCTTCCGAATGAAGTAGACCATAAATATAATAGAATAGATCATCTTTTGTTATGGTTTCATTAGGATAAGCGGCTTTAAAATGTTCTAGTCCCTCATCCGTAATGGCATCACGCCTTTGTAAACCAGCTGTTGTGCTTTCTTCTATAGAGTTTGTAAATAAAAGGGATTGGTTTTTATTTTTACTCTTTGAAACTGGAGTGTGTTCGTAAAAATATCTTGGAAAGCATTGACCTTTTTCTATTGCATCTAAACTAGGTAAGGCTTTATTCATCAATACAGAAAATCTTCTTGCTCCTATACCTGTAATTTGTATTACCATATTTTCAACCGTTTCCCCTATCGGAAATATTCGCGGCATTTGTAAAACCATTTCATTAAAGGCACGATTGTAATAGAGCCACTGTTGTGTAAAAGGACGATATAAACTTTGCATAAGGCATGTAGCTTCAAATTTAAAAATCTTTCCTTTTGCTAAATCTTGTTTAAGAGCACGGCTCCAACTGATTTTTCTGGCATCTGTATTGACGAAATTGTCTACAACTTTTGTAAGTGTTTTACGATCAACATGTCCATAAGCATTATTAAAACGCTTTACTTCACTGTTATAGAAGGCAATCATATTACTTATGTTTTTAGCTAAAATTTCATGGCTTGAATTGTATACCCAAGCATCACGGCTAGTTACAACACCACACGAAAAATTTTCAAAAAGCTTTTTACCATGACCTTTCTTAACACCCATGGCTAAAAATGCTTTGAAATTGTTATCACGTTGACCAAGCCAATCACCATGTTTATCTGGTGTGATTATTTGCCAACCTTGTTTACTTCGTGTAATACCATCAATGCTTTCAAGGGATTCAATCATTGTAAGCTTTTCTTGTCTCGTGAGATAGTCTCCAATATCACGAAAATATATCTTACCACGCTGTTGTGCATTTGGATTTTTTACGAGAACGGAAATCGCTATAGGGGCTCGAGAGCCTTCACCAAAAATCTTACCGCCTTCTTTTCGCGAAAGTTCTCCAGAAGTTCTTTGATTCCCTCGTAAATGAAAAATATAAAGGCTTGAAAATTCTTCAACTAGGCATTTGCGTAAACCATCCATAGATTTTGTATCTATATAACTTGCATTTGTAACAAAACCAATCACACCACAATCTTTTATACGGTCACTTGCCCAGCGAATGGCACGAATATAACTATCATAAAGATTTCGCATAAGGCTTGCTTTAGATTGAGCGGCGTAAGTTTCACCAATACGGTTATTTAATATCGGATAAGGCGTATTCTTTGCATTATCATTAGCACTTTTTTGACCAGTTGAATAAGGAGGATTGCCAAAGATTACTTCAATATTGAGCTTTTTTTGAAGTTCTAAATATGCACTGTTTTCCTCTAGTAAACCTTTCATCAGATCTTGCTTTTCAACCATCCGAAACGTATCAGCCAAACCAATATGCTTAAAAGGAATATACTCACCTTTCATCAAACTATGATAAGTCGATTCAATGTTAATGGCTGCTATGTAGTACGCTAGCAAGACAATCTCGTTGGCATGGATATCATGACGGAATTTATATTCCATATCCTCTGGTTTGATGAGATTGGATTGTAAAAGCCTTGTGATAAAGGTTCCAGTTCCCGTGAAAGGGTCAAGAATAGAAACACCCCGTGATCCCAAGCTTTTTCCAAACTCATTACGCAACACATCATCAACAGAATGAATGATAAAATCCACAACCTCAACGGGCGTATAAACAATTCCAAGTCTATCCGTTGTCTTCTTAAAAGCTTTGGTAAAAAAATCTTCGTAAAGTTTGATAATAAGATTTTGTCTTGCCTGTGGTTCTGTAATGCCAGAGGCACGGAACTTTACGCTGTCATAAAACTCTTGTAATTCTTTGGATTCCTCTTCAATATTGGTTTTATCGAGTTCTGTTAAGATTTTTTCCATTGCTTGCGAAATGGCATTATTTTGTACAAATTCATTGCCTTCAAACAAGGCTTCAAACACGGGACGCGTCACAAGATGTTGCGCTAACATCTCAATCGCTTCTTCTTGCTTTATCTCACTGTTTAAGTTGTTTTTTAATTCTTTATAAAACGCATCAAAGGCATGATAAGCTTCGCTTGTTTGATCAGAAAGCATAGTTTGAAGGCGTGTGATATGGTTTTGTGCAATCTCAGCAACATTGTTCGCCCAAATGCCCCAATAATCACTCATAGTAGATTTTTTAACAATCAGTGTTTTGAGAGCATTGGGAAACTCAACAAAAAAGGGTAATCTTCCTTGTCCTTCATATGTTTGGTGCGGTTCATGAGCTTGTGTCCCAATACAAAGTCCGGATTTTTCTGATTTTTCGTGGAGCTGGATTTCGTCAATAACCGTGGTAACATTCTCTAATTCGGTCTTTTTAGAAACTGTAACAATGTCGATGATAGAGCTTACGTCTTGCCCTAAGACCATCTGGTTAAGGGTTTTACTAAAATTCTCATCATGGGCAAGCAAAGCATTGAGAACTTGCCAGACAAC
>NZ_JBHIRE010000065.1:0-2608 GCF_042196885.1 Bartonella sp. AA86SXKL
TGGTTCAACAGGGGCAGAAGGAGGAGAAACAGTATCCAGAGATGAAGTGTCCTCCGGAGCAGAGGGCTCAGATGGCAACGACATAGAAAGTGGATCAGGGCGTGGAGAATCAACAGGATCAGAGGACGTAGAAGAAGGAGGGTCAGACATAAACGACGTAGAAAATGGATCGGGAGGAGGAGGATCGACAGGATCAGGGGATGTAGAAGAAGGAGAGTCAGATGTCAACGACGTAGAAAGTGGATCGGGAGGAGAAGATGGAGGATCAACAGGATCAGGGGATGTAGAAGAAGGAGAGTCAGATGTCAACGACGTAGAAAGTGGATCGGGGGGAGAGGATGGAGGATCAACAGGACCAGAGGACGTAGAAGAAGGAGAGTCAGATATCAACGACGTAGAAAGTGAATTGGGGGGAGAAGATGGAGGATTAACAGGATGAGATAATGAAAACGAAGAAGGTTTACCAAATGGACCATTATAAGAACCTATTCTAGAAGAAATATAAACCCCTTCGAGTCGGAAATCCCAAAATTCCCCCTCACCTTCCACTAATCTTTGCGTAGCATCTGCTTCTCCAAAGGGCGAACCTGGACCATAACCACGAATACGATATTGATAAGGAAAACCTTTCACCGTAGTATAATCATCATAACCATTGGCGAGTCGAAAAGAACCTGCCTGCGCTGTTCCAGCAACTTGAATGAGTGAAATGCTTTGATCTTTTCCCTCATAGACTTCTTTACTTGCATATTTTGGAAAATTTTGCACATGAATGAATGTCGTTCCAGAAACATCCCCATAGATCAATATGCGATCCGTCTTTTGGGGATTAAACAAACCCTCATCATTCAAAAATGCATTCAACCTAATCTGAGCGTTTCCCTCAGCACTGTAGACTTTTTTATCTTTTGATGCGAGAATTTTATCTCCTGCACCTATATCTGCTTTTTTTCCAATGCATAGCGTTTGATAACCACTACCTTCATCAAAGATCAATGTGCTATTGGAAAGACTTAGAGAAGAAAGCGATGAAACAGATTCCTGTAAACCGTTGTATTTACTTTTAGTAAGATACCATTTTGAATAACGAATTAATTCTAAATCAATAACCGATCTACCCTCAACACGCGTACCTCCTGTAAGAGAGGAAGCGTTTGCTTTCACCAATAGAGAAGCATTATTTTCAGCTTTTAGCAACAAATCACCAGAGATTTTTGTTTCATCCGATAATTCAAGAGTGCCTTTTACTTCATAGTCTTTATTCCCCTTCGCATAAATCGCAATCCCGTCTGGAACTGTCATATTTGTCTCTGATAAATAAACAAATGCCCTCCCCGTGATAACTTTTTTGGTTTCTAAAATTTTTTCATCATCTCGTTGCCTCAACATTTTAGCAAATTCTTCTGGAGCTAAAACATTAAAGCACAGTCCATATACTCCCTCACCCTGAACAGAAATATTGTTTTTTTCTATCTTAATATTTGTATTCTTAAATCCATCTGGTGAAATATATTTTTGAATTAACTTACCATTATCATTTACATAACCTGAAAAGTTTTTCATCAAGAATGCATGCATATGGTTCAGCTGAATAAAATTGTTTTTCAAATGAACGTCACCACCTTGAAAAACCTCAAAAGCTTCTGGCAATACCCCCATAGCTCCATCACCATCTGTTAAAGTTTCCTCCCTCCTTCCTTGCCCCGTAATCCCCATAGTATCAAGAAGATAGTGCCCCCCAAATCGAGTTGAAAATGAGCCAATCTGGTTAAAATTAACGGTACCGTCTGTCATTTTAACCATTGCATCAAAACCACTCATAATACCGATCCCTTTTACATTCAAATTATCTGGCTCAATATTGATATTCACACTCACTAAAGCAATATCCGTTCCTCTCCCCCATGCATAAATAGCATGTGAAGTCCCCTTAATTTCCCCTACTGTCATACTAATAACGGCATTTTGAGCACGAAGAGCAGGTATATTCTTAAAATCTGAAGCTATTAGATTAATTTTTCCACCATTTCTTACATACGCCCCATACGCAGATATTTTATCTGGATCATCGCCAAAAACTGTTATCTGAGACGCATTAACAATAGTGCCTGCTTTTTCTACATATATAGCTGCAATAGGTGCAATATGAGCAGACGTCTCTTGAGAACTTTTTAAGTAATAGATTTTATCTGCAAGAAAGTGTGTTTTTCTATCATCGCATTTATAAAATGCCCCTCCTGCATCACTTGAAGATCCTGCAGCACTAACATACGTAACCTGCAAAAAATAAAGAATAGCTGTTGTAACGTTGCATAAAAATACATATTTATGAAATACATAAATCATAACTCTTGCCGCCTTCTATTCCCCTACTTCTATTCATTGAAGAATAATATCTATATTTAAGCTAATAAAGTTCTCAAAATACAATAAATATAAAATGAAATATTTAATTTAATACTTAATATAACACTATATACTTATATATAAGTTATATATAAGTTACTATATAGTTTATGTATCGCTAAAAAAGGTGGCGCAATCCAGCAGAGAAACTCGTTCCAGAAAAACCAATTTTCTTAAATCTATGCTGATAAGTGACATCTCC
>NZ_JBHIRE010000066.1:0-2414 GCF_042196885.1 Bartonella sp. AA86SXKL
GTTTCTCTTATTTCTAATTTTGGTAAGTTCTTAACAATCTTCATTGTTTCTAAACTTACGGTAATAACCCTTTGAAACAACTCTAATGGATAAGCAGGGTTGCCAACGGTTTCAACAGCATAGCGATTGGCATCATTGACAATACCACTCTTTTTATCAGTCTTAACGCATTGACGCCCCATAACCCATTCAAGAGCAGGCTTGCCATTGACGATATACTCATAAGCTTCAAGAGGGATATCTGTTATTGTGATATTGCTGTTATAAAAAACAATCGATTTATCTTTCTCTTTACCTGCTTTTGCGAATTTCATTTCTGTAACGTAATAAAACTTTTCGGGATTAGAGATGTCAGTTAATTTTGGATTACCCTTTTTAAAGGTCACGGGATAAGGCTCTACAGTTTCATAATTCACGTGCAAATGCCCTAGTTCACGTCCAGCATTAACAAACTTCCAAAAATCTTCAGCGCTTTTTACACAAGGGATGCGAGGCAATTCTTTAGAGAGGTTATCAGCATAACGAGCACGATAATCTTCCGAATGTAACAATCCGTAGACGTAATAGAACAAATCATCTTTAGTGATTTTTTCATTCGGATAAGCTGCTTTAAAATGTGCTAATCCTTCATCAGTAATGGCATCACGCCTCTGTAAATCAGCTGTTTTACTTTCTTCTGTAGAAATTAAAAATAAATGGGATTGTTTTTCATTTTTACTTTTTGAAACCGTATCATCTTTGTAAATATAGCGTGGAAAGCATTGACCTGTATCTATTACACTCACATCAGGTACATTTTTAGTCATCAAGATAGAAAATCCACTTCTTGCTCCTACAGAAGAAACTTGTATCACTTTATTTTCAGTCGCTTTTTCTATAGGAAATATCCGCGGCATTTGGTAAACCATATCATTGAAGGTACGATTATAATAAAGCCATCGTTGTGTAAAAGGACGATACAGACTTGGTATGAGGCATGTCTCTTCAAATTCAAAAAATTTTCTTTTTGTCAACTCTTGTTTAAGTCCACGGCTCCAACTTATCTTACTTTCATCTGAATTTACAAAATTATTTACAACATTGGTATGTATTTTACGGTCAGTGTGTGCATAAGTATCATTAAAACGTTCCACTTCACTGTTATAGAAGGCAATCATATTACTCATGTTTTTTGCTAGAGCTTCAGGGCTTGAGTTGTATGTCCAAGCATCACGACTCGTCATAATACCGCGAGAAAAATTTTCAAACAGCTTTTTACCATGACTTTTCTTATCACCTAGGGCTAGGAATGTTTTGAAACTCTCATCACGTTGATTTATCCAATCACCATGTTCATCCGGCGTGATCATTTGCCAACTTTGTTCACGTGTAATGCCATCAATACTACCAAAGTATTCAAGAGCTGTAAGTTTTTCTTTTGTCGTGAAATTATTACCAATGTCATGATAGTAAATTTTACAATCTCCGGAAGCATTGGGATTTTTGATAAACAATGTTATAGCAATACCAGTCATACTACCATTGCCAAAAACATTTTCACCTTCTTGAGCTTTCCCATCGCTTAACATATTTTTACGAATATCCCCCCGTAAATTAAGCACATAAATACTCGTAAACTCTTTGGCTAAAGATTTTCGTAAGCTATCCATTGTTGGCTTTTCTATGTAACCAGAACCAGAAACAAAGCCTATTACCCCAGCATTACTAATACGGTCACTTGCCCAACGAATGGCACGGATATAGCTGTCATAAAGTGCTCGTATATTCGTTACTTTCGATTGAGCAGCATAAGTTTTACGGATACGTTCATCTAATATGGGATAAGGGCTGTTCTTTGCATTATCATTTTCGCTTTTTTGCCCTACTGAATAAGGAGGATTCCCAAAAATAACTTCAATATTGAGGTTTTTCTGAAGTTCTAAATATTCACTGTTTTCCTCTAATAAACCTTTCATCAAATCTTGTTTTTCCAGCATCCGGAATGTATCGGTTAAACCAATATGTTTGAAAGGAATATACTCTCCTTTCTTCAAACTATGATAAGTCGATTCAATGTTAATGGCTGCTATGTAATAGGCTAGTAAGACAATCTCGTTGGCATGGATATCATGACGGAACTTATATTCCATATCCTCTGGTTTTATGAGCTTTGATTGTAAAAGCCTTGTGATAAAGGTCCCCGTTCCAGTGAAAGGGTCAAGAATAGAAACTCCACGTGACCCCAAGCTTTTTCCAAACTCATTACGCAACACATCATCAACAGAATGAATGATAAAATCCACGACCTCAACGGGGGTATAAACAATCCCAAGCCTATCCGTGGTTTTCTTAAATGCCTTGGTAAAAAAATCTTCGTAAAGTTTGATAATAAGATTTTGTCTTGCCTGTGGTTCTGTAATGCCAGAGGCACGGAA
>NZ_JBHIRE010000067.1:0-2036 GCF_042196885.1 Bartonella sp. AA86SXKL
CTCACATTGATATCTTGACCGGAAAGCAGATGAGAAGCAGAAATCTTGGCTTCTCCTTGTGCGTCTAACACGATGTTGCCCGTCGCCCCAAGGATAGAGGAGACCGTTGTGGTATGCGATTGAGATGTATCGGACGATTTCTCATGCAAAAAGCCACTTGATGACGATTGTGCTTGCTGATCCAACTGTTCTTGGGCGCCTTTTATGACAATCTTTCCCCCAGAGTGAATGGTAATATCCGCTTGTTTCTGTTCTCCTGGTGCTTTCTCTCCTGACGTTTCCTCTGCCTTACCGGCTACGAGCGTCGAGGCTACAACTTCCGTGTTGTTTCCGGAATCAATGGCAATGCCTTCACCCCCTGTTATGCTTGACCCCACAACTTGGCGCACATCCATCTTGTTATGCTCAGATTTACTGCTACTAAACACCCCACCCTCTTTGTGATACGACATCTCATAATGTAAGCTATCCTCTGCATTATTGATGAGAATATCGTTGCTGGCTTTCAGCCCTACCTTGCCATCAGCCGCAATGGAACTACCTGTGATGCTAAGATCATGTGGTTTGCCATCCTGCCCTGCAATGACAGTGGTATCACCTCCCGATTTTATCGAAGAGCCAACGGCATGAGAGGCTTGCATATCCACTTTCGTGTTTTTGGTGCGAAGATGATACTCCATCTCATCGTTTCTCACCCCTATTGTTACCTCCCCTTGGGCGCCAAGAGCAACATTACCCTTGGCATCTATATCGGAAGCAGCCATATGGATATCTTTTCCAGAGAGAACAGTGGTCTCTTTTCCAGAACTTAAATGAGAGCCATTGTGTAAAGCAACATGAGATGTTTCACTCCCACTCTGATTGTCCATACTGTTGCGTGTGGCATCAATCGAAACATTCCTCTCAGCCTGCAAGAGAAGTTTATCCGTTGCTTGAACATCAGAGCCTAGAATATTCAAATCTTGTCCAGAGGCAAGTGTCGTCGAGCCTCCAGAGTTTAACGCCGATTTATGATGCATGGTAGCATCACCCTGTTCATCATGGTAATGGGTTTCTGCTGAACCGATCGTCAAGTTGCCTTGTTCTGTAGCCATGGCAAGATCACCTCCGGTAGTGATCCCCACCCCTGAGGCTGTAATATCTTGTTTGGCAATCACCGTTGCATTACCACCAGCAGAAAGCGCCTCGGTATTTAAAACGGTATCCACGCCGTCAACCGTTGTGCGCCCTGCATCTAAACGAATATTCTTCTCCGCAAGGATAACAGCATCACCACCCGCCGCAAAATGCCCTCCTTGACTGAGGATATCCCCGCCATGCACATGCAATTGGTGATTTGCCGCAATCCGCCCTGAATTGATAATCGTTGAATTGCTTGTATTTTGGCTGGTGATATTGACATCATCGCCCATGATCAAAGCCCCAGCAGAAACAAAGGAGGCTCTGTCTTTTTCAGGGATATAAAGCACCGGTGCGTAAACATCCATGCCCTTGACCTGTTGGCGCACATAAATCACCATCGGGGCTTCTAGAGAAGCCAATTGTTCTTCACTCAAAGCCTCACCAAAGGGGAGATTGTGTGCTTTTGCATATTCTGCCCCGACATCCAGCAAAGTTTTGACTTGTTCAATGGCATCACTTCCAGGAATAAAGGAACCTTTGCCCAACCCTTGACCAACAAGATCACGCATTTGTTTCTCAATCAGCTGCTTTTCGAAATAAGCATCGCCTAAGAAAAAAATCTCTCTGTCAGGATTGTAGCCAATTCTGTTCAAATAATAGGCTGAGCCATAAAACTTGCCAACATCAAGGAATTCTGCCCGCGTTTCATAAATAAAATTCTGGTTGGGCAGCGTGCCCCCAACCCCACCCGATTGGGGCTTTGGTAAAGGGAGCCCCTCAGAAAGTTCCCCTGCATTATTGAGATCCACTTTTGGTGTAAAGAGAGCGCCAGCCCCGGTTAAACCACTTAAGGACTCCAGTGGATTGCCTTCAACTGCTTGTGCTTTAAAATGCGCATCCCCTGTAATCGAACC
>NZ_JBHIRE010000068.1:0-1961 GCF_042196885.1 Bartonella sp. AA86SXKL
ATACCTGCTGAAAATATGAAAGGCAAGCGTGATACAACAAAAGAATTTCGCGTGCCTTTATCAACTGAAGCATTAGACATTTTAAAACAAGCACGATTGCTTTCTCGTAATGATTTCTTTTTTTCTGCTAAAGGTCGCGGTCCCCTCGCTGAGAAGTGTATGGCTCAATATATGAGAGACAATAAACTTGAAGCCTGCCCGCATGGTTTTCGCTCTAGTTTACGCGATTGGCTAGCAGAAACAACCGATGCCCCCTATGAGGTCGCTGAAACTATTCTAAGTCATACAGTAGGAGGACAAGTAGAGCGCTCCTATCGTCGTACTGACTATCTAGAACAGCGCCGTGTCTATATGGATAAATGGGCGGCTTATGTCACGGGTCAAACCTAAAATATGGGGTGAATAACCCCATTATCTGTGGATAACTTTAGCTCTCTTCTCTCTCATTCTCTCTCAATAAGACTCATAAATTATCACATTAGAAATTGTATAATAAAATATTGTTTTCTATGAATAAAATATCTTTCTAAATGAACCAAAATGTGGTTAATAAATGATTATGATTTGTTTTTGTTTTTATAGTGAAAGGATTTTAGAATGACAGAAAATGATATTCTTTTAACTGACCGTGAAAGTGCAAAATTGCTTCATATGAGTGTTTCAACATTCCGCCGTCATGTAACCAATGGCTCTCTCCCAAAACCTTTAAAATTTGGCTTTTTATCCCGTTGGTTACAATCGGATCTTTTGAATGTCATCGAGCAAGCAAAACAGCAACGTTATAACGACGCGGCATAAAAAAAACCTTATCACGTAAGGACGGACAAGGCTTTCTCTGCTGAAGCAAGACTTAAGGTTTGCATTCAAGTTGTTCTGAATGCTTTTTACAATAAGGGCTATTTAAGCGTCTCTCAACACTTCGCTGAGGCATGACAGCACCAGGACGACATATGGGAAGGTTGTCCGATTTATGGTTTTCACACCAATCTTGTATTGTAAAGCTAGGGCGAAAACCTGATTGCGCCATACACATTTCAATACTGGCAAATTGATTCAAATCTAGCGCCACAACCTTATTAAGGTCCGGTACTCCACATTCTAAAAGTATTTTATTTCTCCATAATGCTGGAGAAAGTGAGGGAATTGAGTTAACACATCCAGCTGTATTTAACAGAGCTATACAACTCAACAGTTTTAAGATTTTCTTCATTATTCCCCTCTTTCAATGGATTTATTTACAATAAAAAAGCTCATAAGCCTGTTGATATTTCCTGTCATCGCTGTTTAAACAACGGTGAACAATATTGAAATGGTTGGTTGAGGAAACAATCCCGCCATTCCAAGCAAATGCAAGGATGGCGGATTGTTGATTATCACAAACAGCAAGACTTAAGGCTCGCATTCAGGTTGTTCTGGATGCTTTGTACAAAAAGGGCTGTTTAAGCGCTTCTTGACACTGCGCTGTGGTATGACAGCACCTGGACGACAAATCGGCAAGTTTTTCTCTTTAAAAGTATAACACCAGTTACCTCTCCCTTTATAGTGGAATCCTGCTTGGAGCATGCAGGCATAAGTTGTTGCTTTAGCATTAATGCTCTGCTGTTGGTTTTCTGGAAAAACATCATAAGGGGTTGGCATACCACATTCTAACAATGCTTTTCCTATCTCCGTAAAATCTGCTCCAGACTTCTCCCACATACTTAGATACCCTGGAGGAGGCTTATCGATGTTACATCCAGCTACACTAACCAAAACTATTCCGCTTAATAATTTCAAGATTTGTTTCATTTTTTCCTCCCTGAATATTTTGAATAAATTGGCGTACGATTAGGTAATCCATAAAGCGATGTGCACTCATCACCGGCATGACCATAACAAGCATGAACACTGGGGTAGCCCTTAAATATTTGCCATGCTTCTTTCCAAGGACCACTTCCAGGAGGTATTTGCCCAAAAGTGTA
>NZ_JBHIRE010000069.1:0-1931 GCF_042196885.1 Bartonella sp. AA86SXKL
GAGCAAGCAAAACAGCAACGTTATAACGACGCGGCATAAAAAGAAAACCTTGTCACGTAAGGACGGACAAGGCTTTCCATTTTCACTCAAAGAATGAATAGCAAAATCCGTTCTGTGACGCAAGTAACAGGACAATAATATGTTTTATGAAAATTCTCAGGGCATCACAAATGCCTTGCGTGGGGGTTGGCATGGGCATTATGGAAGTGCCCGTTGTCCAGCCCATGATGATCAATTGCCTAGCTTATCCCTTGCCAATGGACATGATGGGCGTCTCTTACTCTATTGTTATGCTGGCTGCTCTTTTAGAGAGATCATACAAGCGCTCATTAGAATTGGTTTGCTTGGAAAACAAGCCTTTTTTGATAAAGCTTATGATCAGACGCTCTCTTTCTCAAAACAATGTTGTGCTGATCTCAAACGAGCAAAACAGAAAGCAGCAAGAGCAAAAAAGATTTGGCAACAAAGCCAACCGATAAAAGATACTTTAGCAGAAACCTATTTACGCAATCGGGGGATCACATGTGAATTGCCTGCTGATTTACGTTTTCACGATAAATGCCATCACCCATTAGGAATGACACTGCCCGCGTTGGTTGCTCTTGTTAAGGGGGCGGCTCCTTTGCCATTCATAGAACCTTTTTAAAAGCCAATGGCTGCAAAACAGATCAGAAACCAGCAGATTATGGGGGGCGTAAAGCAGGTTTCACCCTTGCTGCGCGTGCTTATAGCAAGGTTTTGAGGTTTTTATCATGCAAGCTCCAAAAGGAACCGATTTTAATAACGTATTACTTTCTCAAAAGAGGGAACTATGAAAGAGAGTCATTTACAAAACAACAATGAAAATACCCCCGTCAATGATAACGATAATGCTTGTTTACGGTTGGAAAAGATTTATTGTTGTTAGCAGGGAACGATCCGCTGGGACGCAGTTTGCAGGATTCTGGCTTGCTGCACACGAAACGCTGCGTGCCCAAGAGAGATTAATGCAAGCGTCAAAACAAAAAGCGATAGAAGTCTGGGCGCATTAGGCAGGCATGGAAGTCCCATGTCGCATGGGGCAGCTTTATGCTGCATCTGGCAGAGGCAAAGAGCTTTTTCTTTTAGTTATGACCAAACTTGGTTGAAGAGCGGGCATAGCTAGCTGTTTGATCCAGATTTGCAGCTTTATTCGGGGCTGCAATATACTCGGGAGGATCATGACAATTTTGGCCTTTAGGTACTGGTAATTTTTTAATTAAAAGCAGTTGCTTATCTATTTTGGTAAGTGCTCTATAACAGCCAATAATTTTTGCCGCATCATCTAAATCAATTTCACGGTTTTCATTGGCAATAATCTCTTGTATGGCTGGTGTAATATAGGTTTCATCAATTCCCAAGACCACAATCTTGTAAGGGGTTAACAGTTCATTATCGACAGCTTCCGCGAAGGTATAATGATGAAGTTGTTTGCCATAAAGGGTTTCATCATCCATAGATGCCAAAACAGCATTGATCTCATCCGCCCGCCTTTTAGCAGTATCACTAAAGATACGCGGCGTTGCTGTCATATACAGACGTTTTTTGCCCCGAATGATGCTGTTATCATGAACCTTGATAAATTCTGATTCATTGTCTTCACTTCCCAATGAAGCTCCAGTCGTTCTATGGGCTTCATCACAGATGATCAAATCAAATTCGGGTAAACCATGCTCTTTTTGTGCATCCGAAATCACTTGGATAGAATGGTAAGTTGAAAAGACTACCGTCATTGCGTCTACTAGGTTTCCACGCGCTTCTTTAGCAAGGGCTTGAGCATCCGTGGTAGCAGGGAGAACAAGATCTGATGTTGCCATGCCAACAATATCATCTTGGTTTTTACGACGCTTGCCTACTTTCGTATCAGAACACACGGCAAAGGAACGCAACGGGACTTGTGCATCGGCTGTCCA
>NZ_JBHIRE010000070.1:0-1916 GCF_042196885.1 Bartonella sp. AA86SXKL
CAAATTACAGGTGTAGCGGCTGGTAGTGAAGATGCAGACGCAGTGAATCTAAGACAATTGCAAGACTTAGAAGATGTCGTAAGAAAAAATGGTTGGAAACTATCTGTTGACGGTAAAAATGCTAAAACAGTCATTATGGATAGCGGAGTAGATTTTTCTACTGGCAGTACCAATCTTAACATTACAAAAGGTGATAAGGATAATAATGTAAAATTTGATTTAGCTCAAGATGTTACATTAACGAGCTTAAAGGCAGGCACAACTGCCCTAGATGCAACAGGCTTAGTGATTTCTGGAGGCCCCAAAATAACGACCGATGGTATTGATGCTGGAGGTAAAGAGATAAAGAAAGTTAAGGCTGCAGCACTCACTGAGACTTCACAACAAGCGGTGAATGGTTCACAGTTATTTGCAACAAATAATGAAATTGCTGATGTAAGAGACAGTATCCTTGTTAAGCAAGAAGAAGAAAAAGAGGAGAAATTAGCGCGTAGTCTCCGTGCGGGGGGTACAGGTCTCATCACCATTGGGAAAGGAACTGGTGGTACTGAAATCAGCATTCTGAATAAAGATAATGAGAAACGGAAAATTTCCGGTTTATTAGGTGGCGATCTCAGTACAAATTCAGATGAAGCGGTTAATGGCTCACAGCTGTTTACTACAAATCAAAATGTTACAATTGTAGCCACGAATATAGCTAAGTATTTAGGTGGTGGCGCTAAATATGAAAATGGCGCTTGGACTGCTCCTAAATTTACTGTTAAGTCCGTTAAGGATGATGGCAAAACAGAAAACAAAGAATATCCTGATGTAGCATCTGCCTTTGAAGGTGTAGGTACTTCTATCACGAATGTTCAGAATAAATTGACTGAACAGGTTAATAATGTGATTAACAAAGTAGAAAGCGAAAGCTTTGTTCAGCAAGACAAAACAACGCATCGTCTCACTATTGGAGCTGCAGTAGAAGGCAGTGAAATCAATATAGCCAACAAGGCTGGTGCGGATCGGATAATTTCAGGTGTTGGTGAAGCAACAAAGGATAATGAAGCTGTTAACAAAGGTCAGCTTGATAAAAGTCTGAAGGATCTTTCTACCAGCCTTCAGTCTGATGATTCAGCCGTTGTTCATTACGATAAAAAAGATGGTGATAATGGCGGCATTAATTACACGAGTGTGACTTTAGGTGGTAAAGATAAGACAGCTGTAGGTCTCCATAATGTTGCTGATGGTAAGATTGCCAAGGATTCACATGATGCAATCACGGGTGGACAGGTTAATACCATAGCTTCGGATTTATCAAAGATTTTAGGTGGCGCTGTATCCTTTGATGGCAAAAACTTTACAGGACCAACGTATGACTTATCGACAGTTTCTAAAGAGGGTAATGTAACAAATAAATCGTATGAAGGTGTTGAAACAGCCTTTAAAGGACTTGATGAGAATATCAAAACCGTTAACGATCGTATTAAGGAAGTCTCAGAAGGAGTTTCACAGGATTCTTTATCATGGAGTAATCAGAGTAATGCTTTTGTAGCCTTGCATGGAAAAGAAGGTGAAAAGACAAACAGCAAGGTCACATCGCTGGCTGATGGTTCTCTAGTGGCGGGTTCGAGCGATGCGGTTACGGGTGGACAGATTAATACCATAGCTGCGAGTTTAGCAAAAATTTTAGGAGGCAAAGCATCGTTTAGTGCTGATGGCACTTTTACAGCTCCCAGCTATGACTTATCGACAGTTTCTAAAGAGGGTGATGTAACAAATAAATCATATGAAGGTGTTGGAACCGCTTTTTCAGCTCTTGATGCAAATATCAAGAATGTGAATGCACGGATTAAAGAGGTTTCACAAGGAGTTGCACAGGATTCGTTGACGTGGAGCAAAGATGCAAATGCCTTTAGTGCGCAGCATGGAGAAGG
>NZ_JBHIRE010000071.1:0-1825 GCF_042196885.1 Bartonella sp. AA86SXKL
TAAGAGAGGGAAAAAAGTTAATCACTTTTTTAAATTATTTTTCTTTTTCCGCCATTGTGAAGGTTGTAATTCAGCCACAACGATCCCAATCAGAATAAGTGCCCCTCCCAATAAAGCTAAAGGGGATAAATGCTCACCAGCTAAACGCCCAACAATACCAGCCCAGACAGGTTCACCTGCATAAATGAGTGTTGCACGCGTAGGTGAAATAGACTTTTGTGCCCAATTCATAGCTAATTGAATGATAGCACTCATCAATGCCAATCCTATACCGATATTCAGCCACACCCATGAAAATGGAGGTATGCTCTCCCCTATAAAAGGCATACAAAAAAATGAAAAAAGACCACTAAAAAATAGCTGTATAATCGTTACACGCCGGCTATCAACCTTGTGGGCAAAAATTCCAATGAGTATAACTTCTCCCGCAATTGCTAAAGCGCCTAACAAAGTTAGAATTTCACCTTTTGAAAAATCAAAACTTCCAGACTTTTTGCCAGAAATAAGGATAAGCCCAATAAAAGCGAAAATAATACCAAGCCAACAAGCTAAACGAGGTGGCTTTTTAAAAACAATCCATTGCAATATTGGAACTATCGGAACATAAAGCGCCGTAATAAAAGCCGACTGACTACTAATAATCGTTTGCAGCCCCGTTGCTTGTAAAGCGTAACCCAAAAACATTCCCAAACCAATAGCCATTCCAGCAAATATTTCATAAACGGTTATACCTTTCAGAGAGCGCCAAAAAATTGCCCCACAGATAAGCGATGCAACCATAAAACGAAATCCAACAAAAAAGAGAGGCCCGCTATAGCGTACCGCGATGTGAATCACTAAAAATGTAATGCCCCACAATATTGTGGCAGCAAATAATGCCAACTCTTGCTTGTTTAATAAAGGACGTTTCAACTGTTTTGTATTATTCATGAAAGGCTTCATCCTCCAGTTTATTCTGTACGCTTTACGAAACGATAAGCGTTCCAGCTCCCTGTTCAGTAAACAGTTCTAGTAAGACAGAATGGGGAGTTCTGCCATTTAAAATGACAACAGCTTCCACCCCATTTTGAAGAGCCTTCATACAAGTTTCTACTTTTGGAATCATACCACCTGAAATTGTTTCATTTTTGATGAGGTTTTCAGCTTCAGAGATTGTCAATTCCTTTAAAAGTTTACCCTTTTTATCCAATACACCAGGAACATCAGTCAAAAACAAAAGGCGTTTAGCCTCTAAGGCACCGGCAATGGCCCCAGCAAAAATATCAGCATTAATATTATAGGTTTTGCCATCGCGACCTGGAGCTACAGGAGCAAGAACTGGAATCATTTCAGAACATGCCAAAAGATCCAATAATGTGCGATCAACTTCAACAGGTTCACCGACAAATCCCAAATCCAAAACACGCTCAATATGCGAATCAGGATCAATCACAGTTTTATAAGCTTTTTCGGCAAAAACCATATTGCCATCCTTGCCACACAATCCTATTGCCCATTCACCTTCAGCGTTTATGAGAGCGACTATTTCTTTGTTTATGGAACCCGCTAAAACCATTTCAACTACTTCCACGATCCGTTCATCGGTTACGCGTAAACCGTTTTCAAACCGCGACTCAATCCCCATTTTCATCAAAATTTCAGCAATTTGAGGACCTCCACCATGGACTACAACAGGGTTAATACCTGATTGCTTCAACAGAGCAATATCACGTGCAAACGCCCGTCCCAAAGCAGGATCACCCATAGCATGACCGCCATATTTTACAACGACCGTTTCATTTTCATATTTTTGCATATAAGGTAAAGCAGACGACAAAAATGCTGC
>NZ_JBHIRE010000072.1:0-1815 GCF_042196885.1 Bartonella sp. AA86SXKL
TGTGCAATGAATAGCAGTGTCGATTTTTTGTGCGATTTGTGGATAGCTTTATATCAGTTTTCTAATGATGAAAATATGAGCGATAAAGATTGTACTGCTCTGGTTGACACTATGAGTGTAATAGAAAAAGCTTTGATTTCAAAACTTCAGGATGAACTACCCAATATTACAAAGATTTTAGCAATTCTTACAGATTTTGGAGATTCAGAGTTACCGCATAGCATGGATTCTTTGTTACGCGCTTATGAACCAAATTTCGAGAGCCCCATTAAAAAGGTTGCTTAAGTAAAAAATATGCCCCTCCCCGTTCTCAAAATGGGGAGGTGGTTAAGATGCTTCTTCTAAAGTTGTCTGCTCCTTACAATTCTTTTGAATAGGTGTCAAACTCATTTGCAAATCTAATGCACTTAAAACACTAAGAAAAGTAGAAAGCCGTGGATCACCTTTATCGCTTAAAGAACGATAAAGAGACTCGCGATTTAGTCCTGTTTCTTGAGAAACAGCTTTCATTCCTTGTTTACGCGCAATAATGCCTAATACATGTGCAATATAACCGCTATTTTTGGTTTCTAAAGCATCATCTAATAAGATCTTAAAGTCTTCAGGTGTATTAAAATATTCACTTACATCAAATTTAGTAATTTCCATGTTTCATTTCCTTTACTAATTGAAGGGCTTTTTCGATATCTTTTTGTTGTGTGGATTTATCACCAGCATTTAATAACAAAATGATTTGTTTCCCTTGTTTTACAAAATAAATCCTATAGCCTGGTCCATAATTTATTTTTAGTTCACCAATGCCACGGAAATATTTCACGTCTCCTAGAAGCCCATATTCAAGGCGGAAAATACGTGCAGCAATTTTCTTTTGCACTTGTTTGTCTTTTAACGAATCTAACCACTCTGTAAAATAGTGTGTTTTTTTAACAATAAATATTTGTAGTTTATATGCTACATAATAGATAATGTCAAATACATTCTTTTGTTCCAATGAAAAAGCTACATGAAGCTTAACCAAGCTATCTTTCCGAAGAAAAAAATCCAATTTTTATTTTACTATTCCTAAAAATACAGCCAAACAACGTTCAATCTCCAGCATTTCCTTTGCTTGAAGAGAGCCAAAAATGGAACTCATTTTGTCACATCTTACCGTCATAATCTTATCAATCATTACTTGCGAAGGTTTTTGCAAACCATTTTTAGCGTTTGGCTGAATCGTAATGCGGAGTAATGGCGCATCAACAAGTGTACTTGTAATTGGTAAAACCGTCATGCTGGTATGTTCACTAAATTGATTAGCTTGAATGATCAATGCGGGTCTTGGTTTACCAAAATCACCTTGTATCGCTATTGTTACCAGAGAACCACGCATCATTCTGTCCAACCATCAACATCCATTAAAGATTGATCCATAAACAACTGTATAGATGTATCAGCTTTATCCATTTTTGCTACTAAGCGACATTGGCGGCGACACTCTTCTGCAAAATTTGGCTGGCGTGTATCTGGAACCCAAATCTGCATTAAGCGCAAACCTGCTTTTCTTTGCGTATTGCGGTGTTTTTGAACCCGTTCATTAACGTGCATTGTAGCCATAACAAAATCTCCATTATGTTTCATGTAACGTATAACACAGAAAAAAGTTACATGAAACGAGATTTTTAATAAAAGGCAATAATTGCAATTTTTAATATTCACTCATCCCCGCCTTGTGTGGGTTTTTTTTATGGAGCAACACATGCGAAAAATATCATCAGAAGGACTAGCACTTATTAAACAATGGGAAGGTTTGCGTTTGAACGCCTATAAAGATGC
>NZ_JBHIRE010000073.1:0-1794 GCF_042196885.1 Bartonella sp. AA86SXKL
CTTGTAAACGTGACACTTCATGCTGATGGCTCTTGTTCTGTTCGTGATAATGGACGCGGAATCCCTACCGATATTCATCCAACAGAAGGTGTTTCAGCAGCTGAGGTTATCATGACCCAACTTCATGCCGGCGGAAAGTTTGATCAAAATTCTTACAAAGTTTCGGGAGGATTACATGGCGTTGGCGTTTCTGTTGTGAATGCACTCTCCGTTTGGTTGCAACTGCGAATCAGGCGCAATGGCAAAATCTATGAAATGTCATTTACTCATGGAGTTGCCGATGCTCCACTAAAAATTGTCGGTGATTGCGGCAAAGAAAGCGGATCAGAGATCAGGTTTTTACCAAGTTCTGAAACCTTTACCATGGTTGAATTTGATTTCGAAACCTTGGAACGTCGTTTACGGGAATTGGCTTTTTTGAATTCTGGTGTGCATATCCTTCTTGTCGATCAACGCCATGCCGACATCAAATCCGTTGAATTGCATTATGAGGGTGGATTAACTGAATTTGTCAAATATATTGACCAATCGAAAAAAGCGCTCCTCGATCATCCTATTTATATTACAAGTGAAAAAGATGGGATGAGCGTTGAGGTTGCTTTATGGTGGAATGATTCCTATCATGAAAAAGTCCTGTGTTTTACCAATAATATCCCTCAGCGTGATGGGGGAACCCATTTGGTGGGTTTCCGCAGTGCTCTTACACGCCAAATTAATGGTTATGCTGAATCTTCAGGCATTGTAAAAAAGGAAAAAGTAAACCTCACCGGTGATGACTGCCGCGAAGGACTCACTGCTATTCTTTCCGTTAAAGTTCCCGATCCAAAATTTTCTTCGCAAACAAAAGATAAATTGGTTTCCTCTGAAGTGCGGCCTATTGTTGAAAATTTGGTGAATGAAGGTCTCTCTGCATGGCTAGAAGAACATCCTAATGAAGCAAAAATTGTTACAAGTAAAGTAGTGGAGGCTGCGGCTGCTCGTGAGGCTGCGCGCAAAGCACGTGAACTCACAAGACGAAAAGGAGCCCTCGATATCACCTCTTTGCCTGGAAAACTCGCCGATTGTCAAGAACGTGATCCAGCAAAATCGGAGATCTTCATCGTTGAGGGAGATTCTGCTGGTGGTTCAGCAAAAAGTGGGCGCTCACGCCAAAATCAAGCAATTTTGCCTCTGCGTGGTAAAATTCTCAATGTCGAACGAGCGCGTTTCGACCGGATGCTCTCATCTGACATGATTGGAACACTCATCACTGCTCTTGGAACATCCATTGGTAAAGATGAATTCTCACCAGATAAATTACGCTACCATAAAATCATCATTATGACCGATGCTGACGTTGATGGTGCGCATATACGCACTCTGCTCCTTACTTTCTTTTTTAGACAAATGCCTGAATTGATTGAGCGTGGACACCTTTATATCGCTCAACCGCCTCTTTATAAAGTAACACGGGGGAAGTCTTTTCAATATATCAAAAATGAAGCAGCGTTCGAAGAATTTTTGATCGATACTGGACTAGAAGAAACAACATTAGAACTCTCAACAGGAGAAGTTCGTGCAGGTGCTGATTTGCGCCAACTTGCCGAAGATGCTCGCGTGTTACGCCAACTTTTAAATGGTCTTCATACGCGCTATAATCGCAATATTGTTGAGCAAGCAGCAATTGTTGGGGCTTTTAATCCTGAGGCTTTTGCAATACCAGAAAAAGCCAAAAAAACAGCTGATAATGTAGCAAGTCGCCTCGATTGGATTGCAGATGATATGGCACGCGGGTGGAGTGGTGAGTCCACCCCA
>NZ_JBHIRE010000074.1:0-256 GCF_042196885.1 Bartonella sp. AA86SXKL
ATTAACCACTTTATCACAAGAACAAGCTGCCTATATTGGAGTTACTCCACAAGGACCTTATAAACCAGACCATTATCGTTATTAAATGTTTCCTTGGGATAAAAGAAAAAGGAAAACGCATCGTGCTCAGCTTCGGTGACTATAACTCCAAAGAAAAAGCTCAAAAAATGATCCGAATCTGTACTCATATTTTTTGCTTTCTTTTTCTTTTTTTTCCAACATGTGCTGTTGCTCAGTTATTGGAAACATAACTACC
>NZ_JBHIRE010000074.1:368-1776 GCF_042196885.1 Bartonella sp. AA86SXKL
AAAACGTTACAAAAGCCTCTGCAGACATTTCAAACAGATCTTTCTGAAAAACTTAAATATTATGAATGGCTTCTGGAAGAAACCGGACAGTATCTTCTTATTTGGGAAAACCCAACGGCTTTACCTCGTGTGGTTGGCAACATTCCAACATTGCAAAAAGTGGGAATTCATCAACAAGATTTTCAGCGTTTCGAATTCTGGCTTGAAGAAAATTCTCTGCGGGAACTTGATTACGCATTAAAGCAATTACGTTACAAGTCTCATCCTTTTGAACTTTCTCTTTTCACCAAGAATAATATGCTGTTGCATGTTACAGGCGTTATTGCTGGAACAGTAGCCATTGCACGCTTTCAAGACATCTCACTACAACAAAGCGAAAATGCTCGTTTACAGAAAAATATTGCAAGAATCCTTACCGAACTGAGAATGCAGCGTAACCTTCTCGATGTTATTCAAGAACCAGTCTGTATAAAAGATCGTGAAGGAAAAATTTGCTTTATCAACCGCGCCTTTAGAGAAATAACAGGCTTTCGAGAAGGCAGTAACGAAGTAGTTGACCTTTTCAATGAAACAACACAACGCAAAACAGATGAAACAGAAACCGTTTTTCAAGAGCACGTTCATACGGTCCTTGATGGAGAACGGCACCGCTTTCATCTCACACGGATTACAACAGCCGAAGGGATGGCGGCTTTTGCCCGTGATGATAGTGCATATGAAAATCTTGCCAATGAACTAAGACGTGTTTTTCAAAACCATTGTGAAACACTTGATCAAATTTCAACAGCTGTAGCTGTTTTCGATAGCAATCAAAAATTAAAATTCTGCAACCATGCCTTTAAAATTTTATGGCCCTTAGAGAATTCCTTTCTAGAAAGTGAACCAAGCCATACATTGTTTCTTGAACGTTTGCGTGAAAAAGGGCTCATTGGTGAACACCCGGATTGGCGCACTTGGAAAGAAGAACTTTTAAAAGCTTACCGGCAAACGGAATCAAATCAACAAATTTGGAATCTTCCAGATGGGCGCACAGTGCGTGTCATTTCTAGTCCTCACCCACAAGGAGGTGTCACTTGGCTTTACGAAAATCTCACAGAAAAAATTGATCTTGAACAGCGCTATAATACACTCATTAAAATACAAGGCGAAACACTTGATAAACTTTCAGAAGGAGTGGTGGTCTTTGGCACTGATGGATGCCTTCGTTTATCAAATCCTGCTTTATCAAAATTATGGTCTCTACCCTATAATTTATTGGTAGAAGGCACCCATATTACACAATTACAAAGTTATTGTTCACCCCTAACTTTGAGACAAGAATGGGACTGGTTCACCAAATTTATTACCGGTTTTGCTGAAGAACGGGATACATATTCAGGTCGTATGGACCTCAAAAATGGCATGATCA
>NZ_JBHIRE010000075.1:0-1684 GCF_042196885.1 Bartonella sp. AA86SXKL
TTTTATTCTTACCTCATAAGTTCTTTTCACATGATAAAGGCGTTTATTGAAGAAATGTTCATAGAAATCACGGAAATAGGAAGATGTCTTCTTAATCAGAAATCAACCGCAAGATTGCCCTCTGTTTTTTGGGGTTAAGTCCTCTGAAATTTTTTAAAAGTAAGTGTTCTGCTTTGTTTGATATTCTGTCGTTATCAGGGTAGAGGGTATCTTCTTTTTTTGAGATATCAGCATAAAAGAAAGAAACAGGAACATCCAGTCTGTCGGCAATTTCCTGTAAACGTCCTGCTCCTACACGATTTATTCCTTTTTCATATTTCTGAATTTGTTGGAAAGTGACTCCTAAGGAGTGGCCTAACTGTTTTTGAGAAAGTCCTAGCATCTTTCTTCTATAACGAATTCTCTTGCCTACAGAAATATCATTAAAATGCGGATTTTTGTTTTGCACTTTAAAGTCCCCCACCGGGTGCGAGCGCCCTCGCATTGGTATTCCGGGAGGTTGAAAATACTGAATCCGAATCAGCTTTTTGCTTTTAGTGCTGAGAAGCACCTGGACATAGCAAAAACTCCCGGAATTCCAGGAAAGCTCACATAATAAGCTAATTTTTTAGAATTTAGGGTTTTACTTCTCTTATTGATCGTTGCGTAATCGACCAAAAACATCTCATTAATAAAATAATCTTAGAATATTAGCAATGAAAATTTAAACAGTCTTTGTTTTCGAAAATGCTCTAAAGACCGCAGAGGCATCGTAGCAGAGAGACATCGTAGCGAAGATACATCGTACCGGAGATACATCGTACCGGAGATACAAGAGAAGAAATGCTTATTCATTGGTTGCAGCAGTAGAAGCTGCATCTGAACGTATATGGGAGCAGATATGAGAATTTGAAAGGTGGAGAGTTTCTTATTATAAAAAGCGGATTTTAAAAATTTTAATCGGAAAGCAAGCACAAAATTGCCTTCTGTTTTTTCGGTTTGAGTTCTCTAAAACTTTTCAAAAGGAAGTATTCCTCTCTGTTTGAGGCGATTTCATCATGCTGGGTGGGGGTGTCTTGTTTTGTGAAGAGATCAGCGTAAAAAAAGGCAATAGGAACACTTAAGATATCAGCAATTTCCTTTAAACGCCCTGCGCTCACACGATTTAATCCTGTTTCATATTTTTGAATTTGTTGGGAGCTTACCTTCAAGTGATCAGCTAATGTTTTTTGAGACATTTTCAGCATTTTTCGCCGAAAACGAATTTTTTTGCCCACGAAAATGTCATTATGAAGATTTTTTGCTTGATGAAGATTTCTCGCTTGCATCTTCCCCCCGCCGGTTGCGAGCGCCCTCGCATTGGTATTCCGGGAGTCTAAAACACTGAACCTAAATCAGCTTTTTGCTTTTAGTGCTTGTAGCACCTGGACATAGCAAAATCTCCCGGAATTCCGGGACACCCACATCAGTGGGTTCATTTTTACGCTCGGATTTAGGGTTTTTAGATCCCTATTGGTCGTTGCGTATGCGACCAAAACATCTTTTAAGTCATAAAGGAATTTCAGAGGATTTACAATAACAATTAGAACAGTTTTTGAAGTTACAATTTTTGAATGAGGGAGTGATCGCTGGAGGATGAGAAGTGGAGGATGAGAGATGGAGGATGAGTGGCGGAAGATGAGAGATGGAGGATGAGAGGTGGAGG
>NZ_JBHIRE010000076.1:0-1671 GCF_042196885.1 Bartonella sp. AA86SXKL
ATTCGTGATATTGCTGATGTTTCTGCTAGCGTAACCGTGGGCTTTAAGACAGAGAAGGCAGAAGCCTCTGTTCAGACCTCTACTGCGGTAACAGGTACAATAGAAGCAGGACGCGCTGTTAATATGCAAGCCCACAAAGGCAGCATCCATGGTGTTGGAGCCGATATTATTGCTGGTACAAACCCGATGCAAAGCAATGATGAACAGAGCGGGAATATCACCATGGGAGCAGGTAAAGATATCATCTTTGAAAGTGCGCAAAATACGCAAAGCACAGAAAACCACACGCAAAGCGCTTCGATGAATGTTGGGTATAGTTATGGTACCGGTGGTACAGGGTGGATGGGGAATGCTTCTTTTGGTAAAGGCAAGGGTTCCAGTGAGGAGGTTCACCAGAAGAACAGCCATATTATTGGCACCGGCACAGTTCACACAACGAGTGGTGCAAACACCACATTGGCAGGCGCCGTGGCTTCTGGAGAGCGTGTAGAAATGGAAGTAGGGGGTGATTTTACCGTTGTCAGCCGCAGTGATACGGGACAAAGTTCCAGCAAGCAAAACTCTGTTTCCATTGGTTATAATAGCCGAGAAAAGGATGGTACAGCCACAACCAATATTTCCTTGAACAAGGATAAATCCTCTAGTGATTATCATAGTGTTGTGGAACAATCAGGCATCAAAGCGGGTGATGGCGGCTTTAAGATCAACGTTAAAGATAAAACAACGCTGACCGGAGGTATTATTGAAAGCACCGCGCCGGCAGATAAAAACAGCCTGACCACAGGAAGCATCAGCACCAGTGATATCAGCAACAGTGCGCATGCGCAAGCTAGCAGCCAAGGTTTAAGCATTTCAGCGGGTGGTCCGATGTATCAGGGCAAATATGGTGTCGGGAAAAACATTGCCAAAAATGTCTTAGATCATTCAAAAGCTAAAGATTCAGAGGAAGGATATACCAAATCCGCTATCAGCAATGGCACCATTGTCATTACTGATGAAGCAGGGCAGAAGGCATTGACAGGGCAAGACGTGGAACAAGCCATAGCCTCCCTTAATCGTGATACTGCCACCGCCCATAAGGGTGTACAACAGCTCGATGTAGGCAAGCTGGAACAAATCGTCCATGAAAATCGTGAAATGGCAACTCAACTCTTAGAAGAAGGGTTTAAATACAGCGATGATTCCTATAAAACCATGTTTATCAAAGAGCACCCCATTGCCGTGGTCGACCGTGATGAAAAGGGCAATATAATCTATAAAAAAGATGAAAATGGACAGTATATCAAAGACGCTCGTGGACAAAAAATCCCCAAGTTCCATTATTTAACGGATGAAGAAAAGCAGCATTTGCAAGAAGGCTCTGATGGCAGGGTTCATGTTTCCTTTAATGGCATCTTTACTCCACCAGAGGAAGCCGCTGTTTATGCGGTTCAACATGCTAAAAATCAAAATGAACCGCTCTATATTGTTATCTTCCCCCAAGCAGATTCTGCTATCTCAGAACTTCTGGTAGCAGGCTATCAGAAGTTACTGGAAAATAACTTTTGGGGTTTGACCAATTCCACACAAGAAGCAAAAGATTTGATGTATAGCTATGGTCTTACAGGATTAGAACTTTATGGACATAGTCGCGGGACAATGACATTGGGGAATATGCTGAATTCTTTCAAA
>NZ_JBHIRE010000077.1:0-1600 GCF_042196885.1 Bartonella sp. AA86SXKL
AATATTGAGATGATTGGTTGAGAAAACAATCCCACCATTCCAAGCGAAGGCAAGGATGGCGGATTGTTGATCATCACTTAAGGCTTGCATTCAGGTTGTACTGGACTTCTTTTACAAAACGGGCTGTTTAAGCGCTTTTCGACACTTCTCTTCGGAATGACAGCACCAGGCTGACAAATGGGAAGGTTTTCTTCTCTAAATGTATAACACCAGTTTCCTCTCCCTTTATAATGGAATCCTGATTGAACCATGCAAGCATAAATTGTTGCATCCTCATTAATACTAAGCTTTCTGTTTTCTGAATCAATATCAAAAATGCTTGGCATTCCGCATTCTAACAAGGCTTTTCCTACTTCAGTAGAATCTGCACCTACCTTCTCCCACATACTCACATACTCTGGAGGAGGCTTATCAATGTTTTCAATGTCACATCCAGCTACACTTAATAGGACTATACCACTCAATAATTTCAAAATTTGTCTCATTTTTTCTTCCATAAATGATCTAAAGTCGAATAAATTGAATGAATTTGTTTAGTAGGAGATGTTCCATAATTAGTTATACACGCTTTACTTGCATCACCATAACAATTATGGGGACTAGGATCATAACCGCCTAACGCCCTCCCTCCCTCTATCAATGGAGAGGTTGCTGTAGTCAATAAACTTTTTCCTGCAAACAGCGTCATATATAAAGGATTTTTTATACCTTTCTCCAAAAGTGAAACATCTAGATTTAAAGGTACTTTATAAAAAGTAGGTGCATTGTAACCAAACAACGTACTAATGGGGTCAGATGCATGGCTTTGTAAGTAAACATGATCATTTTTGCCATCGCTTACGACATATAATGCATTCGCTATCGATTGAGCATGATCCGCTGGTCCATAAAGATAAATATCTGTTTTTTCTGCTATACCGTGGATGCCGCGCTTTTCAAAGTCACGTAGTCCATTGCCTACTGTTAAGCTACCACGACTATGCGCACTAACAATCGCCCCATCATTACCATAACGAGAGGCAAAATCTTGGAATTTCTTGGTCGAATTACTCCATCCCCCAAAATACTCATAAATTGCTACCCCGAACTCTACTAGCTTATCTTTAGCTTGGGGGTGGTAGGTAAAATAAAGGGGTTCATGCGCATTATCAGCCATTTTGACGGCATTACGGGCTGCTTCATCAGATGAATTAGAAATACCATTATAGAACATACGCCTGTTGCCATCAGAGCCTTTTTGTAAATGATTTTCTTCTCCTGGTTTTAAATAGCGATACAGAGTAATATTTTTTCCATCATTGCCTTTTATAGGTTTTCCATTTTCATCGGTTAAATAGAGGACATTGCCATTTTCATCATGCAAAATCTCACCTACTGGATGCTCTTTAACATTTGCGACTTCGCGTATTTTATCAAGGTATCCCAATCCTTCATCCGATAAATCATTGATCATATCTACGCGATCATGCACTGCTCCCTCAAGCGGTGCGACATCTAGCTGTCCTACTGCCTGGTGGGCTGTAGCGGTGTTGCGGTTGAGAGAGCCAATGATTTGTCCAGCATCTTGCCCCATCGCCCTCTGTCCAGTTGTATCAGTAAG
>NZ_JBHIRE010000078.1:0-1572 GCF_042196885.1 Bartonella sp. AA86SXKL
TTCAACGAGATTTTCCCGTCAGCAGAAAGATGCAACTGCCCCGCATTGGCTGCCATATCATGGCGCATGCGAACCCCAACACCTTGTTCTGTCGCCACAAGTTTTATTCTGTCCGCCTGTAGAGCCCCCAAAGCAGAACCATCTATCGCATATTCCGGTTTACCGGTAATATCGGTCAGTTCTTTCATTTCCCGTGAAGCATAATCAAAGTGACCCGTCCCTGCTGTCACACCAATTTCTCTGCCCGCAACAGCTCCTTCAAAATGCACTGTGCGTGAGACAATATCGACAATATCAACAGCCCCCTTGCCAGAGAAAAAATTGGCTCCCTTGGCGCCAAAGGTAATATCCCCACCTCGCACCTCAAAGCCTTTCAAAAAACCGCTCGCATCAATTTCGGGAACACCTGTGGTTAAAGTCGCATGGGGCGTATTGATAAAGCCACAACCATCACAGCTTATCCCATTGGGATTGGCTATAATCACATCGGCGGGGCTCCCAAAAACCTCTCCTGGACCATGAAGCGCACTGCGCTTGCTGCTGGTCACTTCATTTAAAATCACTTTCGCCGAACCCGTGAGGCGCAAATGCGGATTGCCCGGCATAATGCCCCCCAACTGCGATTGCCCCACTTCTTGCGCATGATTGTTCCAAATCACACCTGGATTTCCAATATTAAAATCGTTATATTTATTGTGTGATAAGCCCTTGCCATTGGGGGTAACAATATCAATCGAGGGAACCCCATTGGGCGCTGCTACTATATCTGGACGATGGGCGGCATTCGCGTTAGGATCCACAGTAATTTGTGCCTGTAACGCTGAAGGGGCTAACAAACAAGAAAAACCAAGTCCCCCAAATAAAACCTTTTTGAGCATCGTACTGGAGACCAAAACACCTAATAAAGCTGCTCTTTCTGCTCTCTTCTCATATCTCATACGTTAACTCCCCAATAAAAAATGCTTAAAGTTCCATTGTTAATGTCATAAAAAATGTTCCTGATTTTTTGTGCTTAACTGTGCTCCAAAAAATACTGGAATAACTGGCATCAAGAGAGACCATGCCTCCCGCAAGCTTGACACCTGCTGTCCAACCGGCAAGCTGATCACTCTTAATCCCATACAAGGGTTGTGCAAAAACACGCCCATAATCCAAACCAACATAAGGGCGAAGTTCTCCAAAAACCTTTTTGAAGGTCGCGTGATTGCTCCACGGAATGGTGCGTAGCAACAAATCATTCCGGCTAAAAAAACCGTTATTGCCAAAAAGCAAACTCTCACGCGTGCCACGAACATTGGAAGCGCCCCCCAACGAAATCTGTTCAGCTCCCAATAAATTATGCGGTGAATATTGACCACTCAAAAGATTGCTCAGTATAAAGTCCAAGCCCCCTATCTTAAAAGGCGTCATGACACTAAGCGTACCGGTAAATTTGGCAAATTGTGGCTCCGCATCCCCTGCTCCTGGCGCATGTTTCTTTACTGAATGAAACAAAGGGAGCCCTTGCAAATAACTCACATCAAAGGTCCAAGTCCCCCCCAACATCTGGCGCGAATGCGAAATGCCAAAATT
>NZ_JBHIRE010000079.1:0-1528 GCF_042196885.1 Bartonella sp. AA86SXKL
CACCCTCTTTACGCTTATGAAGGTGTAAGCTGGGATCATCATTTTCTTTGCCCGCTCACGATGTTGCGATAATTTTTTCATTGAGACTGTTGGGGCATTTTTACTTTTTTCTTGAAGAATTTTTATCTACAAGCCAACCTTGTTTATGAGACGAAAATAACCTTGAAATGCGGGATTCTATTGCAATGCATGGACAGAAGCCATATTTCAATCATGTAAGGGAATGATTTTGATTGATTGAGTATAAGAAGATTTGAAATGAAAGAATCTTACGATATTAGGGACTTCATTTAGTATGCAAAACGATGAATTATTCTTATAAACCAATACGATGCCTCAATTTGGAGATGAAGCATTTTGTTACCTTTGGTTTGAGAGAAATGAACTTTTTCAAAACCGTTTGTCTCAAGAGACAGTCCCCAGCAGTATAAATCAATAAATCTTTATAGATGACGTAGTGGGGGTATACACAAAAAGCAGTTCTTCGACCGATCTTTCTATGACAGAGTATCAAAAGTTAAAAGGCAGTGTACTGTGCTGCCTTTTTGTGAAAGTGAACGGAATAAAACAACGTTTGTTTTTATAGTCTTAAGTTACACTTTCATGATTTTATATTAAAATTGATAGCGCATTCCAGCAGAGAAGTTTATTCCAGATACACCTGCTTTTTGGAGCTTGTGTTGATAATTAATATCCGCATGAAGGGCAAAATTTTGAGAGAGTTGCGCATTCACACCAAGCCCGCCTTCAACAGAATCTCCCATAGCATCAAGATAGAAAGTATCTCCAATCTGTACTGTACTCTTGTTACTAAAAGCTTTCATAAGGTTCAGCTTACCGTAGAAAGAAGTGGCATAGCCTTTTTCATCAGAAGGTATCGTTTGTGTCAGACGCCCACCAATACGCAGCAACCATTGATGAGGCTTACCCATATTCACGTTAAAGCCATCGATATCTGAGAGGGTGTCAAACATGAGACGTTGATAAAGGAGTTGTGCTTGTGGTTCAAAGACCAATCCTTTAGCATCGGTTTCTAGTTTATGTCCGATGGTCGCTGATGCACTTACAGTATGAGAACCATCCAATTTTGCAGTGTTCCCAATGAGGGCTGTGGTGATATTTCCTTTGAAAGCTCCGTAGGAGAACAGTACATTAACATAGATGCCATCGTTATGCTGGATGTTTCCATATGCAGCAAGTGACCATTTATCGAGTGTACTCTTATCAGCACCTTCCATGCCCTTTGGAGTGAAAGAGAGTTTTCCGTATGTCCCCAAAAGACCAAAATGTGTGGTGCTATTTTGACCTTCTAATGCTGCTAATGTCATGCCTGCTTGTATTGCAGTATAGTGAACATCAGCACCATAGCCATAGTGTAGAGGACTACGGTTAGAAGACAATGTGATCTTGTGGCCATAGGAGGATAAGAAGATCCCACTCTTTTTGTTATCTTCTTTTTTATCCTTTGCTTCAAAGAGTGTTGTCCGCATATTCTCTAACAGTATATTCTGATTATTCAGCTCAGCCA
>NZ_JBHIRE010000080.1:0-1511 GCF_042196885.1 Bartonella sp. AA86SXKL
CAAAATGGCATCTCCAAGAAAATAAACAGACTTACAAAAGGCTCTTTCGATTGGTTATTGCATCAGTATTTACAAAGCATGCAATGGCATAATCAATTAGAATCTACTAAAAAAATTAAATATCGAATTCTGAATAATGTTTCTAAACATATCGGTGATCGTGCATATAAAAGCATAAACAAACAACACATTCTTGAAGCCGTAGATAGAAGGCGAGAGACCCCCGCGGCGGTAAAACATTTTTTGACCTCTTTAAACAGTCTCTTTAATTGGGCGGTTGATAATGATCTTTTGAATAGAAATCCTGCTTTTAATTAAAAGCACCAAAATCTTTAAACAGTGGGGGATTACTGCCATGGCTAGAAGAGGACATAGACAAATATTATCACCGTTGGTCACATGGTACACATGAACGCGTCTGGATTGATGTTCTTCTTTATACAGGCTTGCGTCGTGGTGATGCCGTTCGTATCGGCTGGAAAGATATCACAACAGATAATATTATTCATTTAAAAACAGAAAAGAGCCAATTTAAAACAGATGTTTTTCTTCCTATTTTATCAGAACTAGAGGAAACCCTTAAAATTGGTCCCATAGGTGATGAAACATTCATTTGTGGTAAAGGTGGAAATAAGCTTGTCAAAGAAAGTTTTGGCAACCTCTTTCATGAAGCATGTAATGCGGCGGGTATTAAAAAATCAGCGCACCGATTGCGAAAATTAGCAGCAAAACGTGCTGCCAATGCTGGTGCTACGGTTTCACAAATGAAAGCGCTTTTTGGCTGGACAGAAGATAAAATGGCATCCCTTTGTACCAGAACAGCCGATAGAAAACGACTTGCAATAGAAGCAATCAAAAAGCTACAAAAAAGTTAGAGCAATGGGCAGCAGCTAAAAAAACAAACCAAAGCACCATCAAAATTATTAACGAAATCAAAGCGGCGTTTGAGGTGTATCAGAAACAAGAAGAGAAATAGGTGGTTGTGCCTGTTGCTTTGTTTGCCATAAATTATAGTTTGTTTGCATATCCAACCAAAATTTTGCTTTACTAAAACCAGCTAATTCTAATTTAATAGCAAGCTCGGTACTTATAGAAGCATGTCCGTTAATCACTCTTGATAAAGAAGCTCTTGTCATATGGAGATGATCAGCTAATTTTTGTATTGTTATCCCCATTTCTTCTAAGAAAGCTACTTTCAGAACTTCACCCGGATGTGCGGGGTTATGCATCATTTTCTTTCATTCCTCTCATCAATGGTAATCTTGATAATCAACAAGCTCCACATCTGTTCCTATAAAGCGAAAAGTAACACGCCAATTTCCATTCATCCATATAGAATAGTACCCTGTAAGTTCACCTTTAAGAGGGTGTATTTTAAAGGCAGGCGCTCTCAACATTTCAGGCGTAGTAGCACTTGTTAAAGCCGTTAAGATAACGCGTAATTTTTTACGTGATCTGGTCAAATAGCTTTTGTGGAACCTGTTGTATAAAATAATTTTAAGCCCTTATGT
>NZ_JBHIRE010000081.1:0-247 GCF_042196885.1 Bartonella sp. AA86SXKL
ACACTAGGACAAAACCGCCATCGCTTACGCGAAATGGCAGAAAATTTTGAACTCTTTGTTCTTCGAGGGAATACGAGCTGTATTAATCTTTGTGAATGTGACAAATTTTTTGAAACATGGACAGAAATATATTCCCATAAGATTTCTGAAACTAACGTTATTGATCAACAAAACTGTGAAGAAGCACGTCTGCTTTGTCATCTTTTAGTCAAAGCTGTCGAACCTTTAGCATCTCTCATGAAACAAA
>NZ_JBHIRE010000081.1:261-1484 GCF_042196885.1 Bartonella sp. AA86SXKL
GGAATGTACCGTCAATGAAGCCATGGTAGCAACAGTTCAAGTGTTTGAAAACTTTGGGCGTGATGAAAACAATTCTCTTGCCCATCTTTATCAACATGAAGCAGGACAAACTCTCTTAACTTTTTTGCGTGAATTGGTGAGTGATCAATCAGGATTAAAATTTCAACTTTGCGAATGGCTCGCTATATTTTCAGCCCTTATAGCAACTCGCTCCGTTACACCCTCTCCTGGAGGACATCCGCGTTTGTTCATTTGGGGAACCTTAGAATCACGTTTACAAACCGTTGATACTGTGGTTATTGGTGGTCTTAATGAAGGATCATGGCCTATTACAACCCGTAATGATGCTTTTTTATCACGACCAATGAAAATTATGTTAACTCTTGAACCACCAGAAAAGCGTATTGGCCTTTCTGCCCATGACTTTCAATGGGCTATGGGAATGAATAAAGTGGTGATGAGCCGAGCACTACGCGTTAATCATGCTCCTTAACTTCCTTCACGCTGGTTACAACGCTTAGAAACGGTTATAGGAAAACAGGTTTGGAAACAAATCCGTGCACGAGGTGAAATATTTCTTCATTGGACAAAAATGCTTGATCATACAAATATCATTGCCGGTGCGAAACGTCCTTATCCTGTCCCACCCCTTGATGCGCGTCCTCGCCATTTTTCCGTCACTGAAATCGCAACGTTGCGCTATGACCCTTATGCCATTTATGCCAAAAAAATCTTGCGGCTGAAACCGCTTAAAGCTCTCATCCATGCCCCTGGTGCTTCTGAACGCGGAATACTTTATCACGCTATTTTTTCTGCTTTTTGTACAAAAGTAAAAAATCCAAATTCTGCGAATGTCCTCGATGTACTCCTCAATATCGGGCGTGAAGAATTTAATAAATTCAATTTGCCACTCGATATTGAAGCAATCTGGTGGAACAATTTTGAAAATCTTGCTCCATTTTTTCTCCAATGGGAACAAAGTTTAGGTCCTCGAAAACGATATGCCGAAGTAGTATCGCAAAAAATACCTATAGGCACCACAGGTTTAACTCTTTCGGGACGTGCTGATCGTATTGATGTATTGCCAGGAAAAATGGTTGAAATTATCGATTTTAAAACCATCACCCCACCTTCATCAAAACAAGTGCGCGATTTATTATTTCCACAATTGGCATTGGAAGCAGCTTTGCTTATGCAAGGTGCTTTTACAGATTTTCAAGATC
>NZ_JBHIRE010000082.1:0-311 GCF_042196885.1 Bartonella sp. AA86SXKL
TGAAAGCGCACGCATATATCCAAGTACAGGAAGTTTGAGTGCTTGTTGCGGATAGACGCTTGTACTATCACGGGCAACAAGTTGATCTTGAGCTCCTAATGCATAAACAATTTCTGTAAGTGATCCGCCAATAGAGACGATCCGTGCATTTTCAGGAAAATGCGTTACAGGTTCAGCGACCACTTGTTTAGAAAAGAAGGTAAAAAAGAGCAGTATACAAATAAGGAAAAATTTTGGTCGTTTGTGTAAAAGAAGTGTAAACATATCCAACTTTACCTTTCTAAGCGACTGCTACTGCGTGGCTTTGAGGC
>NZ_JBHIRE010000082.1:354-1119 GCF_042196885.1 Bartonella sp. AA86SXKL
ACGTTCTTTTTGCCCTTCTTTTCGCATACCAAAGAATTGAATAATCATCTCATCATTTTCATCAAAAACTTCAAGTGAAGTGACATGACCATCACTGGTAGGTTTGCGAACGCACCATACATTTTTGATTCCAGGAATGAGTAAATGCAGGTGAAATTTTTTATCGAGAACATTAAGCCAAGGTCCCATTTGCTTAATGTTTTTTATTTGTCCACTAAAAATTTGGATACATCCCTTGTTTCCAACAAAGCACATAATAGGTACTTCTTGTTGCGCAACCTGGTTGAGCATAATTTCAATAGCTTCTCTCTTTAATTCATGAGCAAATTCATTTCCGACATATTTTACAGCATCATGTCGATTAATTTTGAGTTCAGAAATAATCCCGTGAAGTTGGTGTACATCTGTCATTTTCCGCCAACGATCGCGAAATTCTTCAACATTCAGTTCTACAATATCGCGCTTGTTTGGAATTGCTTTTGGAGGGATATCAAGAACGGGTGATTGATCCTCATGGAGCAACTTATCAACAAGTTTATTCCACTCTGCCATATTTGTGGTATCTTTAGAATAGAGTTTAAAAATAGCAACGCCATTTTGATCAAAGAAATGCAGACTTTTCGTAGGCTTTCCAAGAACAATTGCTTCGTATTCAAAACAAAATTCCCATTGTTTTGCAAAAATACGTAGGTCAATTTCACCAAGTGTGAGAAGGACATGTTGGTTTTGAACAATTTTTTCAAAACATCCTGTGATTTCATGAAC
>NZ_JBHIRE010000082.1:1188-1462 GCF_042196885.1 Bartonella sp. AA86SXKL
ACGGCAATATCAGTTTTTAGTCTTTTTGCTTTTCCAATTGTACAATAGGCAGCAATAAGTTCTGCTTCAGATATACCAATAGAGATTGCAAAATCACGATTACGCATCTCTTTTTTTTCTTCACGCAAACGAATAATCATTTCGGCTGTATATGACATGGACTTTCCTTATAATATTTTTTGAGATCTAACTTTTAAAATTTTACAATTTCAAAGCAATAGTTTGAACCTTTTTAAGGGTTCAAACCATTTTACCCAATAAGGTCCTATTATCA
>NZ_JBHIRE010000083.1:0-441 GCF_042196885.1 Bartonella sp. AA86SXKL
TTTCGTCTAGAACAATTGGTTGGAACAACAGGATATATTCATGACATTGATAATGAGACACGCAAACAACTTTGTATAAAAGGGAGTGCTGAAGCTCCTCCTTTATTAGAAGAGGTGCTTGATCTTTTAGGATCAACTAATGTTGCGCTTCATCTTGAAATCAAAACATGTGGTGAAGTTGAGCGTGAAAGGCTTTTATCTCAAAAAGCACTTGCGTTGATAAAAAATCGAAATTTAACAGAACGGGTCTCTGCAATCAGTTTTGATCCTATAAGCCTTCATCCTTTTATTGAAGCAGGAATAACATCTGGTCCATGTATTGATCGTTTTGAAGGTGATATGTACCAGCATTTTTCTAAATGGAAAAAATTGGGCTATTCTGATCTGAGTTTAGATGGTTCTCTTGTTTCACAGGACTTTATTGAATCTGCGCTTGAAGCT
>NZ_JBHIRE010000083.1:475-1062 GCF_042196885.1 Bartonella sp. AA86SXKL
CTATCGCATTGGCTTGATATGCCTGTACATTATATCACAACAGATCAACCTGACCTTGCTATACAATTACGTACGGAAAAATAAAAGCACACAATCTATAATATAAAGCAAATAACACCACCCTAAAAAAATGAGGTTGATAAAAAAGAGAAGTGCGGATTATTTACTGATGGTGCTTATAAGATTAAAATTTTTACTTTATTTAATTCTCACGTGTGCGTTTTCCAGTACTTTTGTTAAAACTATGAAAACTCTGATGGGGAACAGTAAAGCTTAGTTTTTGACCATAATCGTGTGTCAAACGTTCTTTTATTTCAATGGTAAAAATATTATTATTCCAATGCGTTAAAACATGGCATCCTGTTCCGACAGGTTTGATAAGTTCAATTTGTGTGTGAAAGACAGCTCCTTGATTTGGATATTCGCCTAACAAGATTACTTCAGGTCTGAATGCTAAAAGATCAGTTTCTTGACTATAAGACAATGAATGACCTAAATGCTGTTCTAAAGTTTTGCGATCAAGAAAATTCATAGAGGGAGAGCCAATAAAATCAGCAACAAATGTTGTTTCTGGATAATCGTAAATT
>NZ_JBHIRE010000083.1:1082-1408 GCF_042196885.1 Bartonella sp. AA86SXKL
CAATTTGCTCAATAGCCCCTTTATTCATGACAACTATTCTATCAGCTAGTGTCATCGCTTCTAGTTGATCATGAGTCACGTAGAGGCTAGTTGTTCCCAATGAACGCTGGAGTGTTTTAATCTCGATACACATTTGCGCACGCAGTTGTGTATCGAGGTTTGAAAGTGGCTCATCAAAGAGAAAAACACGTGGTTGACGAACAATGACACGCCCCATTGCAACACGCTGTCGTTGTCCTCCTGATAATTGCCGTGGTTTACGATCCAGAAATGGCTCTATTTGCAAAAGTTTTGCAGCGTGTGTGATACGCTTATTTATTTCATCT
>NZ_JBHIRE010000084.1:0-278 GCF_042196885.1 Bartonella sp. AA86SXKL
AGAAAACAAACTCTGTGGAGAATTGCGTATTGTAGGGCTATTTACCTCCTCAGCTTATACGCGCTCTATTTTGCAAATTCCTTTCTTAAAAGAAAAAGCCAAAACTATCATTCAACGCCTTGGACATAATAGTGCCGACTATTCTGGAAAAGCACTCATCAGTGTTTTAGAAACCTATCCAAGAGATGAAATATTTCGCTCTGACATTGACACATTGACAGAAAATGCCAAACTCATCATGCAATTAGATGAACGTCCACGTTTGCGCGTGCTTGCTC
>NZ_JBHIRE010000084.1:340-1407 GCF_042196885.1 Bartonella sp. AA86SXKL
TAGCAACGTTCGCGAAAAAATTGGCGAATATTTTGTTAAGCTCTATAATGGTGATTTTTTTGAATCTCATCCGCTATTTTTGGAAAGCACACTCACACGTGTTTATTATATCATCCACCGCAAAGGGAGTGAAAGTGCTCCTCTTATTGAGCGCACCAAACTTGAACAGCATGTACGTTTTATAGCCCAAAGTTGGGAAGAGAGTGTTCAAACCATAGCTCTTACCCGCAAAATAACAGAACAACAAACGCGCTTAGCCAGCCAATTTCCCAACAGCTATCGTGACTTATTTTCCACTGAAGATGCCATTGAAGATGCCGGACATATTTTAAGTCTTCATGATAAAAAACCGCTTTTTGTTACGTTTTATAATACCTACAATAAAGAAAAACAAAGTATTTCTCTCCGACTCTTTCACCGCTACGAAGCACTAGCTCTTTCCAAACGCGTACCACTCCTTGAAAATATGGGATTTAGAGTCATTGCTGAACAAACACTTGAATTACCAGATGGCAACGGACAATCTGTATATCTTCATGATATGCAACTAGAAAGCGCTTTCCAATTTTGTATAGATTTCGAGAAAACTGGTCAAAAACATGCTGAAACATTCGAAGCAGTTTGGGCTCAAAATGCAGATAACGACGCCTTTAATGCATTAACCCAAACAGCAGAGCTTGATTGGCGTGAAATTGTCATTTTGCGCCATTATGGGCGCTATCTACAACAAGCTGGAATTCCTTATTCACAAGACCGGGTTGCCCAAACTTTAAACGCCTATCCTAACATTACCCAAGACCTTTATGCTTTGTTTCATTTGAAATTTCATCAAAGCCATACAGAAAAAGAGCGGGAAAAAAACCAACAGATCATTCAAAAACGTATTGAAGAAAAATTACAGAAAGTATCCGGTTTAGATGATGATCTCATTTTACGCCGTTATCGTAATCTTATCGATGCAAGCTTACGCACGAATTCCTTTACCCCTCTTGCCAACGGAAGTCCACGACGTATTTTAGCAACCAAGTTAGATCCACGCCAAATTGAAGGCTTACCCGAACCGCGTC
>NZ_JBHIRE010000085.1:0-1008 GCF_042196885.1 Bartonella sp. AA86SXKL
ACAGCATCCCCTCTTTTCAACATTGCAGCCCAAAGGTTGGAAAGCTCGTATTCATTTTGCTCTTTTAGCTTTTCCTTGTATGTTTTGTGATCAAGAGAGGCTCTTATGCGTGATTTTATTAAGTCAAATGCCCTTGAAGCAGAGTAGTAGCTTAAAAACAACATTTTTTATAGAAGACAGTACACTTAAAATCATGAATTTTAACTAAACTCATCTGCCGCCAGCACCACTCATTGGTACGCGTTCTCATTTATAAAATGGGAGTCAAAAACTATCCTACATCCTACTCATAACAACAGCAGCTATAGTCACTGTCTATTAATGACCGGTAACATGGTTTTCATGAAAAAGAAAATATTTTCAAATTTCATGACAGAATACGAACAAAACAAGCCATATTCCTTTACAAAAGTGCCTCTTAATATAGAATATCCCTTCTGTTTTTTTATTTTAGCTAGCTTATTTTTTTAGCACGAACATTTTTGATAAAGTTATTTTAGGTTGAGATTTTACCACAAGACCTTTTATCATTGGGGTATTATAATCCCAAGATAATAATTTCAGGGAGGATAATCAGTGTTTATTTTTGGTATTTTGCGTCTATTTTGGGCACAAATTTGTCTCTTTTGGAACATAATGGTTCAGGAAGCATTGTATCTCCAGCATCATTCAAGGAGATAAACACATGGAAACCCGCATTCCTGAAGACACAGCCTTTGATACCCATTTTCTAGGCAAAACATCTGTAGAGGAACAGTATCCCCTCTTTCATACGCCGATTTCATGGTCGGCAATTTTTGCCGGCCTGGTGACAGCTCTAGCCACCTCGATCTGTCTCTCTTTTCTCGTTGCAGCCTTAGGCTTCAATCAAATGGATTTCACGTCTTCCACCCCTTTTGAAGGTTCGTTACGCTCCTTTGGCATAGGATCTCTTATCGTTACACTGATCAGCCTTGCTTTGGGAGGTTTTATTGCCGGACGTTTTGCAGAATCGTCAGGCGCTCTTCA
>NZ_JBHIRE010000085.1:1071-1405 GCF_042196885.1 Bartonella sp. AA86SXKL
CGTGGTTTCAAGTACAGCAAAACTAGGCGCTCAAGCTGCGGTAGAAAATAGCTCAGCAATTGGACAAACCATAGACAACCTCAAAACAAATTTTTCCCCCCTTCTTTCAAAATTCGATGGCGAGAGCTTTGAACAGTTTTTGCGTAAGACAAAAGACAATGGCGTTGATTTTGATAAACTGGGCAATGAATTACGCGCACTTCTCAACAAAAGCGACATCCCTGCTCTCAATCCTGATCGCTTAAAAACATCCTATCAAGCAGCTCTCAAGGATATTGGGGAGGCAATAACAGCTTTCAAAAATGATCCATCTCACTATCGCACATATTTAAAA
>NZ_JBHIRE010000086.1:0-495 GCF_042196885.1 Bartonella sp. AA86SXKL
GGTGATCTGGTTTTGACATGTACTGATAATCAGTCGCGCAACCGCCGTTTTGGAATGCTGCTTGGTCAAGGAGTGGATATAGAAGAAGCGAAAAAACAGATTGATCAAATTGTTGAAGGTTACTTAAATACTAAAGAAGTTCATATGCTAGCACAACGTATCAGGGTAGAAATGCCAATTACAGAGCAAATTTACCACGTGCTCTATTGTGGTAAAAGTGTATCCGAAGCGGCCAATGCATTACTAAGCCGTCAACTCAAAGATGAGATGTATGATACAGTACGCTTTTAAATTATTTAAATCTATGAAGGATATGGCCATAACATGAAAAAAACTGAGAAGAGATTACATTGATTATTTTATAAGACGGTAAGCTTTATCAAACTGGAAGCTTATAAGAGCCAGCATGTTTTGCCATATAATCTAAACATGAAAATTTTTATCATTATTTAAGTCATATATTTGAAAAAAATATCACACTATATGTATCATTTA
>NZ_JBHIRE010000086.1:539-914 GCF_042196885.1 Bartonella sp. AA86SXKL
CCAGTATAATTCTAAAACAGTATACAAGTAATCATTTTCTATTTTAAAAGGATTACGGAATAATTACTCTTCTTGAGCTTCTTCACTTTGTTTTAATTCTTCAAGGGTTGGCATAGACATGATGTTATATCCTGAATCAACATAATGAATTTCACCAGTAACCCCTGAAGATAAATCAGAAAGCAGGTAAAGAGCAGATTTTCCGATTTCATTAATGTTTACATTACGGCGTAGGGGTGCATTTCGACGTTGATACGAAAAAATTGCTCGTGCAGCTGCAATGCCATTGCCAGCTAATGTCCTAATAGGACCGGCTGAAATTGCATTAACACGGATAATTTGAGGAACAAAGTCGGCCGCTAAATAGCGCACCAT
>NZ_JBHIRE010000086.1:1019-1397 GCF_042196885.1 Bartonella sp. AA86SXKL
CGCTGGGCAATTTCAGTAAAGGAATAAGCTGAAATAACCATTGTACGCTTAAAGTTTTCACGTGTTGTCACATCAACATAACGTCCTTTTAGTTGGGTCTTGTCTGAAAAACCAATAGCATGAACAACAAAGTCTATAGTTTTCCATTCTTTTTCAAGACGTTTAAAGACGCGGTCAACATTTTCAATTTTTTCAACGTCACACTCAAGTACTAATTTGCAGCCGATTTTTTCTGCTAATGGTTGAACACGTTTTCCAAAAGCCTCTCCTTGATAGGTAAATGCTAATTCAGCTCCTGCTTTTGCAAGTTGACATGCAATGCCCCAAGCAATTGAATGGTCATTTGCAACCCCCATAATAAGGCCACGTTTGCCCTCC
>NZ_JBHIRE010000087.1:0-1380 GCF_042196885.1 Bartonella sp. AA86SXKL
ATGATGTTTCTAATGGCACTATACGGGTTTTGCGCATACTTCACGCAAAACAAAAGTGGCCATAGCAAACTATATTTTTTGGTTTATCCGACATGCTGTTACGCTGTAAATTTCCTCTCCGTCTAAAAACAGGGCAGATGAGTCATGTTTTAAGTTAAGCTGCTTCCGATAGTTTTTGATCTTTTTGTTATTTTTGTATCTGCCTAACTGCTTATCAAGCGCTTCTTCTAGCTGTCTGTCTATCTCACCACCAGCTTGTGAACGCTGTTTGATATTTTCATTCACCTCGTCTATTAAAGCATCATAACTCAAAACACTTTTATGTATCGCACCCCCATAAATCCACGCTTTTACTTGCGCTTTGGTGCTAAAGTCCGCATTCTCAGGTATTTTGTAATACTGACCGCCATCAAATTTTTCACACTCTCTTGTACCGTCTTCATATTCGTAGAGATTATAAAAATACTCAGCGGCTCCATCTCCCCACGGCACATATCCAACAGCGGTTGCAACAAATTTTTTTTGCATGGGCTGTTTACGGTTTTTTAAGAGCAAATGTTTTAAAATGGGCATGTTTTCATCCTATATTTTACCAATAGCGTTATTTGTCTCAAATTTGACCGTATGGTGCGTTTTATGTTCCTAATGTGGTTTGATCAAAAAAGTTCTAAATCGCGCTGTACGGTGCCTTTTTGTCGATTTAAACGCATATCTAATCCAAAATGATCAGCACTTTTCACTATTTTGCTGTTTTTAGGCTGCTTTTGAACTCAAGTTGCCATGAAGCTCTTCACAAGGCTTTCCTATTCTCATAAATGAGATGCGCTTGCCTCCTAAGGCTAGGTTACGACTATTTTCAACAGCTATAAACACTTTCTCAGCAGTTCCAGAAAGCCTGTTTTCTAAATCGCGACAATACTGCGCAAGATCAGCACAAGAGGGCACAAAGGTTGTTGACATGCCTTTGGCTTCTCCACGCACAAGATTTTTAACAGCCTGCAACAAAGCCCATAGCGAAATGCCGTTAAGAGCTGTGATATAAGCCTTTGCACGTGCCTCTGCATTCGAAACTTTTTGCATTGTCAAACCACCTTCAAGCACATCAAGAGCCTCTGCAATATCTTCAACAGACGCTTTCAAGGTAAGTAAGTTTTGGACTGTTTGATAAGTTGCAAAAGCTTGTTCCTCTAGAGCTGGTGTCAATTTCACGCCATCGATTAAGGTCAATGGATACTCCCTTGTGACGTATTGCGCCATCTGTTGTGCAATGTCTTGAAGTGGATTCACTAAATCCTGCTTTACGGATAAGATTACGGATTGTCTCTCCGGTACCACCACGAGTTCTTTGATCTTTTGAAAAGTTTCCATTGTTTCCACCAT
>NZ_JBHIRE010000088.1:0-1021 GCF_042196885.1 Bartonella sp. AA86SXKL
GTGAAATTATGAATCTGGATGCGAAAGAGTTCCGTAAGCTCCTCAACCAAGCATCAACGGATATTTCTCAACAAATTGCCACACAGGTTATGATTATTGAAGATGAACCTCTTATTGCAATGGATATTGAGCAAATGGTTGAAAGTCTTGGCCATCAGGTGGTAGGCATAGCCCGAACCCGCAAAGAAGCGGTTGTTATGTATCATAAAGAAAAGCCACGGTTGATTTTGGCTGATATTCAACTAGCCGATAACAGTTCCGGCATTGATGCAGTCAATGACATTTTGCAAAATGAACGTATACCGGTGATTTTTATTACAGCATTTCCTAAAAGATTATTGACCGGAGAGCGTCCAGAACCAACTTTTTTAGTCACTAAACCCTTTAATCCTGATATGGTAAAAGCGCTTATTTCACAGGCTTTATTTTTTAAAGAGAATGCTTCCAAAGCTGCCTAGAAAAGATTACCATCCAGACCATGATTGTTACGCCTATTCCCAAGCCCCCTTTGGAGAGATCACATCTAAGCGCTCTGATGCAAGCGATCCGTGGGGCTGATATTTGTGTTTTATACCAGACAACGAATCTGGTCTATTTATGGGCTGAAAACCTGCCACAGCATCTACACAGCAAATGGCGGATGGGCTGCCGTGACAGTGATTTTTTTTCGCTTGATCTGGCAGACAATATGGAAACAATCAAATTGCAAGTTTTAGCCACCGGCAAAATGCAAACCATCGAAGCACGGTTTGAAGATATGGCCAAACAAGCCATGTGGTACAAATTTTCTATCGACTGCCACCGCAATGATCATGGAGACATTATCGGTATTATCACCACTGGTGTTGATATTTCAGGATTACGCCGCCGTGAGCAAGTGCTAAAAATATTGCTTCGCGAAGTCAGCCACCGTTCTAAAAATCTTCTGGCTATCATTCAAAGTATTGCCAGTCAAACCGCACGCTATACTGAATCGCTTCAAGTTTTCTTACGCAAATTTCAAGGACGCCTCCATTCTCTT
>NZ_JBHIRE010000088.1:1078-1379 GCF_042196885.1 Bartonella sp. AA86SXKL
ATTGGTTCATTCGCAAACTTTGGGCTATGTGATGAAAGAAACAGAACGCTTTTCACTGGAAGGGATAGATCCTTATCTGTTTCCCAATGCTGCTTTACATATTGGTTTGGCTTTCCATGAACTCATTGTTAATTCTCTTTCTTTTGGCGCCTTATCACAAGAAAAGGGAAGCGTTTGTGTGCGGTGTGAAGTGCACACAAAAATGAATGGAGCAACACAACTTCTCATCACTTGGAATGAAAGTTTTGCGGCAGAGACTCCTCTCTCTCACCACAAAAAAGCTTGTTTTGGGAGTGCTGTC
>NZ_JBHIRE010000089.1:0-1371 GCF_042196885.1 Bartonella sp. AA86SXKL
CATGGAAGCAGAATGATGCGGAGCGCGAAAGGGGCAGTGAAGTGAAATGGTATTCTGTATGGTTTCTCCCGTAATAGAAGCAATCAGAGAAACATCTAAGAGTTCACGGCTATCAAGAGGTGGCAAAATGGAAGGTAAGCGTTGTGCTAACATAGACTTTCCGGCACCAGGAGGACCGACAAATAAAAGGTTATGCCGCCCAGCTGCGCAAACTTCTAATGCACGTTTAGCTGTTTTTTGTCCTTTAATTTCGCAAAGATCTGGAAGCTCATTTTGGATGGTATATTGGCGTGGTTGTGGACGTTTTTGAATTTGTGTTCCTTTAAAATGATTGACCATGGTAAGAAGCGTTTCGGGTGCGAGAATATTCATTTCTGCATTTGCCCATGCCGCTTCAGGTCCACATTGATAGGGACAAATAAGTCCTTTATCGCATGATAAAGCTGTCATCGCTGCTGGTAAAACACCATTAACTGCTGTAAGTGAACCATCCAGTGATAGTTCGCCTAAAATGATGTAGTCTTGTTCTACGTCAGGAGGAAGAAGTCCCATAGCGAGCATTAAGCCTACGGCGATTGGCAAATCATAATGTGATCCCTCTTTAGGGAGATCAGCAGGCGCAAGATTAATAGTGACCCGTTTATTGGGCATAGAAAGTCCGCAAGCATGAAAGGCTGCTTGAACACGTTCACGACTTTCTGCGATTGCTTTATCTGGCAATCCAACAATAGCCATGCCTATTTTACCAGAGGAAATCATAACCTGTACATCAACAGGTACTGCTTCTAGACCACGAAAAGCAACCGTTGTAACACACGCGATCATCAGTTTTCTCCCCAACTTGTGATTTGAGCGAGACAATCATATCTGCACATAAAAATCAAGAAGTGTCCGTATAGTCTTTTGTGAGAAGAGGTCTACATATATATTGCAGGCTTATGGTGCAATTATGGGGAGTGTTTTGCAAAAATTTAACCATGATAACATGCGGCTCAATAAAACATTGATAATACGCTAAATGAATATGTTAGGAAAAAGAGATAGAGGCTATTTTTGTTGTACGGTAGTGTAGGATTTTGTGAATATAAGAGGGAAGTAGCTTTATGCATCGCAAGCAAAGAGTGTTATTTTATGTACATAATCGTATGAAATATGCTGTGAGCAAAAGTTAGAATATTCCCAACAGATATATTTATCTTTTTTGTTCGGTGTTATTTATAAAAGAATGATTTAAAGTGTATTGAAGGTATCTGATTTGATGGTATATCAGACAGGAGTTTGTCTTAAATCAGGGACCAAGCGTAGTGTATTGATAGGTTTCTGCGTGGTTTTAGCTTTTCCAAAGTGACTTGCAGCATTTGAGTTGTTCGG
>NZ_JBHIRE010000090.1:0-1370 GCF_042196885.1 Bartonella sp. AA86SXKL
TTTCATTAGGCCGTGCTGTTCGGCGTAATAAATTTTCCGTGCATCCCCTCTGATTTGTGGGATCACACGGAAATTACGCACGACTTTTACTTTTAAGAACAAAGGAGATTGATGATAGATAATTTTGTCATAAAAACTCTACCGTATAGACCGTATAGGTGGCATTGCTGTATTGCTACTATTAAGAATTTTCATATTACGTTGTTGTTTTTGATGGTTTATAAGCTCGCGTTCTGTATTACGCAAATGTGCGACCATTTGTAGCTTTGTCGCTTCATTTTGAATCACGGCTAGCATACCCTTCATACGCACCTGTAATTCGGCAATACCTTTCAAGTCTTGAATTTTGTCTATATCAGTTAATATTTTTGCAATTTGTTCAAAACGATTTTCTGTTTCTGTAAAAGTTTGTAAAGCTACAACTTTATCTATGACTGTTGCATATTGACTGCGTGTATCAATAAATGCTCGTGCGTCATTTGTATTTTTGAAAGTATTGCGACTTTCATATTCATCTTGCATAATTTGCTTTAAGATTCTCTGAGCTTTTTCATTTTGTTTATCGTATATGTACTGTGGATTTAGAAATAACAAACTTCCATCATCTTGTTTTTTCAGTGTTCTTTTTGTTCGATTACCTGTTATAGAATTATATATTCTTTCTATTATTCGCTCAAGATTTTCAGTATTTGTCTCTTGTATTGAGTGTGGAATTAGCTGTGGTTGTTCCGATGTAGGGTAGTATTCATTGTTCCTTAAGTATATATTACCTGTTTGGAGGCCATATCCACCACCTATTTGGGGGCTATGCGTAAATATTTCGGTCAAAGCACGTATTAACTGACTACTTGATAAGTTACTGGAATTGAATTGACCTTTGACGCTTCTCTGCGGTATTTGATTCGACCTTGCGATTGTTTTATCTGTTATTCAAAGAACTATGGTTAGTGCTGCTGTAATGATCAGCTTTCTCATATTTAGCTCCTTTTAATTTCCGTATATTGCAGAAGGTTTGATAATCATATCGCTGAGTTATTGATGACTTTAAAATTTACCAATGAGTTCACGTTCCAAGCTGAGGCTTTCTTCATAGTAGCTATTTAGTTGTTCGGCTTTTATTGGTTTTACTTGTTTTTTTGTCATATTGCTCCTCGTTGAATTTCGATAGGGACTGTTTTGTTAACAGGCACGCGATTCCAATTATTAGGTTGTTTTGGCTTTGGAGCTAACGTACCGCAAGCTGATAAAAGCCCAGCAATTAAAGTTGCAAAAATGATTGATTTCATTGTACCATTCCTTATTCAACTTTTAAATTCAACCTAACACTTTTTTATCATTATTTCAATTTTGATTATAAAGTATATAGCCTG
>NZ_JBHIRE010000091.1:0-334 GCF_042196885.1 Bartonella sp. AA86SXKL
AAAGCTCACAATATTGGCTTCACGCCTTGTGCGCGGTATATTTTCGTCTAAAAGCCAATCGAGCACATTAAAATTTTTTGTTAAGAGCGAATTGGGATCGAGAATAATAACATTTCTATTGCCCATTTTTTTGCGCGCAAACTTGACCATGGGTGCAATTTCTGTTGAAGGATCAAGGCAAACAATAGGGCCTGTGTAGGTTAGACAGGTTGGAACCACTGTGCTTGTTGTTTTATATCCACCAGAACCGGCGAAAAAAATCATGTGCGTTGAACCAAAATCAAGATTAAAGGTCAGCAAAGGGGCTGTTCCACCCTTGCCCCATGTTGTTTTA
>NZ_JBHIRE010000091.1:366-889 GCF_042196885.1 Bartonella sp. AA86SXKL
AAGGGAATGTTGCGAACATTATCTTGATCAACACGGTATCTTTCGCCAATAACAATTTGGCCATTGGAGGGAAAAATTCTTGCCGCTTCTTTTAAATTCATCCATGCGGCGTCACCAAAAATTCCTTTTTTGGCACGTTTGACATTGCTCGTGCGTGGAGAGGTGATTATGACTTGGATTGCTAAAAGAACAAAGCCTAAAATGACGCCGAAAACAACCATCGGATCCATGAATTTTAAAGCATAGCCCCAGGTTATCCCCTGTTGTCCAACATAGGGATTTAAGCGTTTTATTTCACTGCCGATATAGTAAAGAGCAGTGATGCAAAAAAAGGCCGTTGAGACGAATGTGATCGCTTTGCGCAAGTGCAGCTTTTGTGAGAGAGTATAAAATAATGATACAGCAGCAACCAGCATCAGCGTTAATAAGGGTTCTGAACGGACATACCAATAGATTTGGTTGGTTTTCAGATCATTTATCACAAATGACAACATATGAGGAACAAGAAATATCGTTAAAGCAC
>NZ_JBHIRE010000091.1:969-1362 GCF_042196885.1 Bartonella sp. AA86SXKL
TACTTTCGGTTTTATCGGAATATGCCGTAAAGGCTTCTTGTTAAAATCGGTAATAAAGCGCTGAACGCTTTTTTATGGGCAGCACAGCATAACATTCCATTTCCCCTGAAGATTCAAAAGGAAGGTGCAAAAATTTGCAATTTTGAGCAAACTCTTTAGCTAGCCATGGCAAGCGTTTTTGAGTGACTGACTGTGCGTGTTTGCGATTTTTGCTGTACTTCTCTGGCTTTCATAACAGTTTTTGTAATTTCCTTTGCTTTCTGTTCTGAAACACCAAGATTTTTCGCCAGTGTCTCATGATTATTTTCTCTAAGTGCTCTTTGTTCACTTGAGGAGAGACGGCTATTGACTTTTTGTAAAAGACTCGTGAGCTCTTTTTGAAGCAGAGGAGAG
>NZ_JBHIRE010000092.1:0-1354 GCF_042196885.1 Bartonella sp. AA86SXKL
AGAGAAGAACCTTGATGCTCAAAACTCTCTTCATTTTCTGTCTTTCCCTCACTCCCGTATATCGACACAAAGCCCTTACCTGATCCCACACCAAAACCCGTTTCATGCTCCTCTGAATGGCTTTTATGATGATCTGTCATGCCATCAATCGTCACATTTTCTCCGCTCACATTGATATCTTGACCGGAAAGCAGATGAGAAGCAGTGATTGTGGTCTCTTTGTCCGATTGTGTGATAATGTTGCCCGTTGCCCCCAAATTGGTCAGCACACCAGCGTGGATATCGGCATTTCCCCCCGCTTCTATAGTGCTATAATGGTTATCAATGGTATCAGCGTTAATGATGAGATTGCCACTAGATTGTATCATTCCTTGACGAGTAGGCGAAAATTCTTGCGTGACAGTTTTCTGTATCATGTGAGATAAATTATTCCATCGGTACCCTTGAAAAAAAAGCGAACTTTCACTCTCTTCATTCCAAGTAAATGCCTTGTATACTATCCCATCTTCTAAAGTTATCTTACCATAAGTTTCCTCTTTGTTGAGCAAAGAATTTTTAAAGTGAAAATCACATATGTTTTCTGAACATTCAACTTCCTCATAGGAAACGGCCCACATTTTTACCCTCAACTCATTTGCTACACTTGTTGTATGATACAAAATCGCATTTTCAATTGAATCAAAGCATTCTGGTTTTTGGAATGCGATGGTGACTTCTTCCGTTTTTTCCGTGATGATCAACAAATTGAACAGATCAATCAAGCTGTTGAAACCTTTTTAGCAGAGATAGAACAAGAGATACAACAACTCTCAACAAAAGCTGCTTAACCTTATGGGGGTGTTTTGTTCCCCGCATATCTACGAGCACCCCCACCCTTCCTAACACTTTCAAGTAATGCGTGATTCACGCCACACGTGAATTGCATCTCAATGTAAGGAGAAAAGATATGGCGCCTCGTCCAGCTGCTATAACGCAAGCAGACATTGCACGGGCTTTAAGAGAAGCTAAAAAACAAGGGATGTGAACTCATAGAAATCAAACCTACGGGTGAACTGCTTATCTATCTTAAATCCGATATTCCAATACCAAATTCAGTTAGCCATCCAGACAAACTTTTAGATTTGTCAAAGAATGAATATTACGAAACCGTACTCTCTAAGATGTAAAATACCATGCCTAAACCACGTCCTCCTCATCTTGTCAAAGAAGCCACACGCCATGGTAAAATTATATGGTATGTACGTATTGGTCATGGCAAACGCATTAGAATCCGCGGAACCTATGGAACGCAAGAGTTTGTTGATAACTACAAAAGCGCACTTGCCGAGTTACAAGGGCTTATACTTCCTAAATC
>NZ_JBHIRE010000093.1:0-1014 GCF_042196885.1 Bartonella sp. AA86SXKL
AAGGCAATATGGGAAATGGCCTTCATGCTCTAATGTTGCAAACAAATATCCCAAAATAATCTAAAATTTCTTCTTGCATTCATTCACTCAATACGATTAGAAAAGAATGGAAACATAAATATACGCTCATAGCTTATAAAAATTCTGCAATATCGAGGAATAAAGATGACTACTATTCGTGATTTTATTGACAGCGAAATTAAAGAAAATGATGTCATTTTATTCATGAAAGGAACACCCGATGCTCCACAATGCGGATTTTCAGGTCAAGTTGCTCACATCCTTAATTATTTAGGGGTACCTTATAAAGGAATTAATATTCTAACTTCTGATGAATTGCGTCAAGGAATTAAAGATTATTCAAATTGGCCTACAATTCCACAACTCTATGTCAAAGGTGAGTTTATTGGTGGTTGTGATATTATTAAAGAAATGTTTCAAAATAATGAATTGCAGGAACTTTTAAAGGAAAAAGATATTCCCTGCAATAAAGCATAGGTATCTTTCATTTTATTCAGACTCTTAGAAAGCTGTATTGAGTCGAAATTTTTATTTCAAGGATACCATAATGTCACATTCAATCGACGAACAAACGCATAGTAATGCGCTTCAAAAAAAGATTGGCTATAAAGAATTTGTTATTCTCATCGGTGCGCTCATGGCCATCAATTCTATAGCCGTTGACATTATGCTGCCAGCTATGCCTAATATTTTGAACAGCTTGCATGTTATCAATGAAAATGATCAACATTATATCATTTCTAGTTATCTTATGAGTTATGGCATCTCGCAGATATTTTTTGGTCCGATAAGTGATCGTTATGGACGTCGTAAGCTTATTCTCATTGGTCTTGCATTTTATTCATTTGCAGCAATTGCTTGTGCCTTTGTATCCAATTTTTCTCTATTGCTTATTTTACGGATCTTGCAAGGTATAGGAGGTGCCGCTATGCGTGTCCTCACAATTTCCGTTGTACGTGATCTTTATAATGGTCGAAAAATGGCAGAAGTTAT
>NZ_JBHIRE010000093.1:1033-1343 GCF_042196885.1 Bartonella sp. AA86SXKL
TCTATCGTTATGATGATTTTTCTAATTGCACCAATAATTGGACCTTCAACAGGACAGTTTATTTTATTGTTTGGGAACTGGCAAGTTATTTTTATATTCATGGCAATTATTGGTTTTGGACTGATGATTTGGATTCAACTGCGCTTGCCTGAGACTCTTTATACACAACGTTCTCTTTCCTTTTCTTCGATCAAACACAATTTATGGATTGTTATAATTAATCGCACAACACTTTGCTATACACTAGCAGCCTCTATTATTTTAGCTTGTATTTTCACCGCCGTTAATACGGCGCAACAAACATATGAAG
>NZ_JBHIRE010000094.1:0-333 GCF_042196885.1 Bartonella sp. AA86SXKL
TCATTCATAATAATCAGCGTATTATTGAACGATTTCGGACTCAGGTTGGTAATCTTGCACATTCCTTAAAGACTCCTTTATCAGTTGTTATGAATGAGGCTGATAAAATACGCGGAGAACAAGCGATTTTATTGAAAGAGCAAATTAAAATAATGCAGGACCAAATAAATCATTATACACAACGTGCGCGCATTGCTGCACAATGCGACAGTGTGATTTATCACACATCTGTGCGCAAAGTAGTTAATCGTTTGGTGCGAGTTATGGAAAAGCTTAATCCTGAGAAACAGTTTCGTTTTGTCATGGATGTTAATGATATTATTTTTTCTGGTG
>NZ_JBHIRE010000094.1:384-1337 GCF_042196885.1 Bartonella sp. AA86SXKL
GTAATTTGATTGAAAATGCTGCTCAGTGGTCTCGCACCAAAGTTCTGATCTCTTGTTATTTAGAAAAAAATATTGAAGAAGAGAAATTCTTTAGCCTTCTCGTAGAAGATGATGGTTCTGGTTTAACAGAAGAACAAACTGATGAAGCTGTTAAAAGAGGTCGTCGATTTGATAAGAGTAAACCGGGGACAGGTTTAGGGTTAGCAATTGTTTCTGATATGGTTAACGAATATGGTGGAAGCCTTTTCTTATCTCGTTCTGATTTGGGAGGGTTATATGCAAAAGTTTTATTACCAAGAAGGTAATGTGTTTTTCCTTTGTAGAGCGTATATATTAAAATTTATATGAGCGATGCAATATTTTTACATGTAATGCACAGGGCAGAAAATCATGTCAGGATGTTGAAGGGCAATATCTGTTTGTAATCAGAATTTAGAAATAAAATTTTATTTTTATGCTTTTATGCGTATTGGGAAAATGATGATAAACTTACCATATTATAAGATAAAATAAAGTGCTTTTCTATCTTTTTACATCAGTGTTTTCATGGATAGGGTGGGAGAATCAATTAGTTCCGCTTTTTGAATTTCATATTGGTAGCAAAATGCTATGCTCATATTAGTCTTGGCAGTATTTTTTCTCACTTTTCTGGCGAGTATACTTTTTCTTTCTCTACATAATTATGGGACCAAAAAAGAATTGAGAGCTCAAGATATTGAGAGTGAGAGAAGCTGTATGTATTCGGTTGGATTTGATAAGCCTTACACATATCATAAAAAGAGACATACTTTTGTAGCTTTGAGTATTTTTTTTGTTCTTCTTATAACTTGGAGCATTTACAGTTTTACAGGCAATCCAGAAGTTAAAAGTTATTTTTTTAGTGAACTCATGGATAAAGATCCAAAGACACTGAATAAACGTGAACAGCTTGTTCGTCTACAAGTACTTTTTTT
>NZ_JBHIRE010000095.1:0-469 GCF_042196885.1 Bartonella sp. AA86SXKL
CGAATATCTTGGAAATATATTAAGTAATAAAAATATGGCTCAATTTGAAAACATTTCTCCCAATATGGATGAAAAGCCTACACAAAAAAAGAATCATCCAACATTCCCTTGAAGTAAGAGTTTTTAATGCGCACTATTGGTTTTATGCTAAGAGGAATAAGCGCTTATTCTGTCAACCAAATACATCAACATGATCATCACAAAAACAAAACAGGATTGAGTTTATGGCAGAAACGATTGATGATATTATAGAAAACTTTTCTCTTTTGGATAACTGGGAAGATCGTTATCGTTATGTGATTGAACTTGGTCATGAATTACCGGTTTTTCCAAAAAGCGCTCGAAACGATGCGCACAAAGTTCCTGGTTGTGTAAGCCAAGTATGGCTTTTGTCTTCACGCGATAATTCAGAAAACCCAATATTGACCTTTCAAGGTGATTCCGATGCCCACATTGTGCGTGGACTTAT
>NZ_JBHIRE010000095.1:532-1319 GCF_042196885.1 Bartonella sp. AA86SXKL
GAGATTCGCGATGCCGATGCCGAAGGACTCTTTGAAACACTTGGCTTAAACGAAAATCTTACACCACAACGATCGAATGGTCTTAAATCGATGATTGAAAGAATTCGTAACGAGAGTTACGTATAGAATTACACTATCGTAGCACCAACAGCACAAAATTTTCACAGAAAATGTGCTTCCTAAAAAGCACTTTTATAGACTAGAGATACGAATTTTTTGAAAAATACGGTTATTTTGTTTTCTTCCGTTTGCTTTTACGTCCAAGCCCCATTTCCTTCGCCAAAGCTGAGCGCGCCTTTGCATAATTAGGTGCAACCATAGGGGAAGAACTGTCCAATTGCCACTTTTCACGATATTCTTCTGGTAACATTCCATAATGTGTCATGAGATGACGTTTCAAGGATTTAAATTTCTTCCCGTCTTCAAGACAAATGAGATAATCAGGAAAGATTGAACGTTTTGGGTTAACAGCAGGCCTTTGCTTTTCAACTTCAACTTCTGTTAAATCTGCGTTCCCTGCTTTACGAAAAGCGGCATGAACATCAGCAATCAAACTTGGCACTTCAGTCGGTCGGATCGAGTTATTACTCACGTAAGCAGCAACAATATCAGCAACTAATGTAATAACTAAATTGCTTTCAGTCTCTAAGACTGGACGATGTTCCATTCTTTTTTCCTTTAATTTAAAATCGAGATATCATTGGCACTCATACTCATAATACAGAGATCCCATGCACGTAGGTTTCATATTGTACAAAAATCTTTTTTGTCAATTCAATTATTCTAT
>NZ_JBHIRE010000096.1:0-1298 GCF_042196885.1 Bartonella sp. AA86SXKL
ACCAGATTTGAAAAAAATTGGTTATCTTTATAATGCTTCTGAAGCAAATTCTGTTTCAACACTTAAGATGTTAAAGGACGTTGCAAGTAAAGCAGGGATTGAGATCATTCCTTCATCTGCGCCTAAACCTTCTGATGTTCAAGCGGCAACACGGGCTTTAGTTGGTAAGGTGGATGTCATTTTTATTCCCGCTGATAATACGGTTCTTTCTGTTTTAGAGGGTGCAACAAAGGTTACACAGGAAGCAAATGTGCCTGTATTTACCGTCGATTTTAACTCTATTGGACGCGGTCCCTTCATGACACAGGGCGTGAATTTTTACGATGTAGGGGTTGAAGCTGGGAAACTGGTTGTGCGTATTCTAAAGGGTGAAAAACCTGGCGATATTGATGTTGTGCAGGCCGCTAATAATGATATTAGAATTGATATGAAAGCAGCCCAAAAGGTTGGTATTGTTATTCCACAGACAGTGATAGAACGCGCGACAAAGATTCTTCAATAGTTTTTCATTGATATAATATCGATACAATAAAAATGCATTAAGTTTTTATGGGGATGATCTTTGAATGAGTATATTTGCGTTTTCTGGCGCTGTGGAGTTAGGTCTTATTTATGCATTTGTTGCTATAGGGGTTTATCTCTCGTTTCGCGTTTTGGATTTTCCTGATTTAACTGTTGATGGTTCCTTTCTTCTTGGATCCTGTGTTTGTGGTGTTTTGATTCTTTTGGGTTTTAATGCATGGATTGCTATGGCATGTGCTTTTTGTGCAGGTATGATAGCGGGTTTATTAACAGCTTTGCTAAATTTGCGTTTTGGCATTTTGAATCTTTTGGCTTCCATTTTGACAATGTCGGCACTTTATACAGTTAATCTTCGTATTATGGGGATTATGGGAGGGTCTAATATTAACTTGGCACTTGCTGATACGGCTTTAACACCCTTGTATAATCTTTTTGGCTTGTCTGATATCTTTGTGCGTCCTCTTTTCGTTGGTACTGTATTGCTGGTGGTGGCATTTTTGATCTGGCGGTTTTTGGAAAGTGAAATAGGTCTTGCTATGAGAGCAATGGGAGTTAATCCACGGATGGCTACGGCGCAAGGGGTTCATACGTCAGCATTGGTGTATTTTGGTATGGGTCTTTCCAATGCCTGTGTTGCGCTTGGGGGCTCCCTTTATATTCAAACCGCCATTGCTACCGATATTACTGGTGGAGCTGGTACGATTGTTTTCGGTTTAGCGGCGGTTATTATTGGGGAAACTCTCTTTCGTACGCGCAATATTTTTTGGATTATTATG
>NZ_JBHIRE010000097.1:0-1294 GCF_042196885.1 Bartonella sp. AA86SXKL
TAGAATGAAAAGTTCCAAGCCAAGGCATGCCTTCAACAATTTCACCAATAAGTTCACCAATACGTATTTTCATTTCACGTGCTGCTTTGTTGGTGAAAGTTACAGCGAGTATTTGTTGAGGTGAAGCAAGCCCAGAGTGCAAAATATGAGAAATACGCGTTGTCAGAACGCGCGTTTTTCCAGTACCAGCACCTGCAAGAACTAAAAGAGGGCCTTCTGTATTCATAACGGCCTGTTGTTGTTCGGGATTGAGTTTTTCTAAATAATCAGCACTATATTGTGTTTTTTCTTTTACTGTTACATTCTGGTTGGTTAACCCAGAGTTATTTTCATGCTTATGGGGAGGGGAGTCATCTTCAAAGAATGGTATGTGATCAGAAAAATTATTCATTATAGCTTTTGTGTAGTTTTTTTTTTATCTGAGCGCTAGGTCTAAAAAACTTTTCTTTAAAAGAAACAACATCTTCAGCTAAATAAAAAAGACAGAGATCGTGAAAAATAAAAACGGACATTAAAGGCGTTGGATGAGAACACTTTGAAGTGCATAAATGCGTAAGGAAGAGGAAAGATTCACTTGTTGCGGCCTTTTACTGTCAATATCAGTGATAATAAAGGCTAAAGATTGTCCTTTTTTACGTGCTATGGTTTTCAGAATATCCAGAAATGGCTGCTCTAGAGATACACTTGTTGCATGTCCCTCAATGCGAACAGATATTTTTTGCAAAGTCATTTTTGACCAATCAATAGAATCACTTACGTCCATACTTTTTTACTTTTCTTTACTGGGCCATAAACGATTTTGATCAAGAAATTTTTGCGTTTTTAAGGATTCTTTTTGTTCAAAAATTTTTTCAGCTTTTGTTCGTCCAAAACGGTAACGATTCTCTTCTGCATGAATGGCTTGTTCTGCACGTTTTTTTTGCTTTCGAAATTGGCGAAGGTTAATTGGTTTTGTCATAAGAAAAATTATTTATTTTTTTCGAAAAGAATCTAAAGAAACAACGTCAGCGCTTTGTTTGGTATCATTGTTTGAAGAGTCTTTATTTGTTTTAGAAATTTGTTCTTTTGGGGTTTTCTTTTCTTTTTTTTGTGTGTCCGATAAAATGACAGGTGTAGACGCGATATTTTCTAAATTTTCACCTTCTTTAGAGTTAAGATTTGAAGGTAAATCAAATGCTGCTTCAAATGCTGCTACAGGGTCATAAAATACTTGGATAGAATGAAAAGGGATTACCAATTTTTCGCTGACTTCTCTAAAAGAGAGAGTTACTTCGAAAGCAGTTTCCGATACATT
>NZ_JBHIRE010000098.1:0-272 GCF_042196885.1 Bartonella sp. AA86SXKL
TCGGATAGTTTTCACTCTGCGCATGCACTTCATTGTGCGTTGGTAAACGGATTGAAGAACGCAGGTTTTCCTAAAGATGCTATTCAAATGGTTGCAACGAAAGATCGTGGTGCCGTTGGAGAAATGCTTAAGGGATTAGATGGAGCCATTGATGTAATTGTGCCTCGTGGTGGTAAAAATCTTGTTGCGCGTATTCAGGTTGATGCCCGTGTTCCGATTTTTGCGCATTTAGAGGGGCTCTGTCATATTTATATTGATCAGTCAGCAGATTT
>NZ_JBHIRE010000098.1:320-1281 GCF_042196885.1 Bartonella sp. AA86SXKL
TGAATGCAAAGTTGCGACGCACAGGTATATGTAGTGCTGTTGAGACAGTTCTTATTGATCGCCAGGCATTAGAAAAGTTTCTTCCTATTTTGACTGCTTTACAGAAAAAAGGGTGTGAAATCCGCGCAACAGAAGATATTGTTTTTCTTATGCCAGACGCCAAATTAGCCTTTGAAGAAGATTGGTCGCACGAATATCTTGATGCGATTGTGTCTGTTAAGACGGTTGAAAGTGTTGAGGGAGCCATTGCTCATATCAAGCGTTATTCATCAGGACATACGGAATCGATTATTGCTGAGGATATGGAAATTGTGGAGAAATTTTTTAATCATTTGGATTCAGCCATTTTATTGCATAATGCATCCACACAATTTGCTGATGGAGGTGAATTTGGTTTTGGGGCAGAAATTGGTATTGCAACAGGAAAAATGCATGCACGTGGTCCCATAGGTGTTGAACAACTGACGTCATTTCAGTACCATATTAAAGGAAATGGACAGGTTAGACCTTGAAACAGCCATTTCTTCTATGGAAAAATCGTATGCCATATGTTGAAAGATCCAATGTTGTTGGTCTTTTTGGCGGGTCCTTTAATCCACCGCATGAAGGGCATCTTCTCGTTGCAAAAACTGCAATTCGACGTTTGCGTCTTAATCAATTATGGTGGATGGTAACTCCGGGGAACCCTTTAAAAGATTGTACACATTTACCACCTTTAGAAAAGAGAATGCGCTTAAGTCTTGAACTTATTGACGATCCAAAGATTCGTGTAACAGGTTTTGAACAGGCTATAGGCAGCAAAGTATCAGTAGAAACGATTTCTCATATTCTTGCGCATTACCGAAGAGTACATTTTGTATGGATTATGGGTGCAGATAGTTTGGCAACGATTCATCATTGGTATCGGTGGCGTGATATCATATCTATGCTTCCGATTGCGATTATTGATCGTCCTTTGGTG
>NZ_JBHIRE010000099.1:0-279 GCF_042196885.1 Bartonella sp. AA86SXKL
CATTTCTTCTACCGGATTATTAGTCATTGTTGCTGTTTTATTGATTATCCATGCTCTTAAAGTTGCGCCGGCTGCCGATGTTTATCGGCTTGGCAATTGGCCTTCTCCCTTTGGAATTGTGTTGGTCCTTGATCGTTTAAGTTCTATGATGCTTTTACTTTCCAGCTTGTTGATCACAGCCGCGTTGGTTTTTGCACAGGCTCATTGGTATAAAGCTGGTCCTCATTTTCAGTCACTGATGCAATTTTTCATGGTTGGAATAAACGGCGCTTTTTTGAC
>NZ_JBHIRE010000099.1:366-950 GCF_042196885.1 Bartonella sp. AA86SXKL
TGGGCAGTTACGTGTACGTGCAGGATTGCATTATGTCGTCGTTAATCTTATTGCTTCGTTGTTTTTTTTAGTTGGTACGGCACTCATTTATGGAATCGTTGGTACTCTTAATATGGCCGATTTGGCTGTAAAAATGAAACATATAACCTCTGCGGATATTGTTTTATTTGAAATAGGCGCGGCGCTTTTGGGGATTGCTTTTTTACTCAAAGTGGGTATGTGGCCACTTAATTTTTGGTTGATGCCGACTTATAGTGCCGCAGCAGCACCCGTTGGAGCTTCTTTTGCACTTTTGAGCAAGGTGGGTATTTATATTGTTTTACGTCTGACATTGCTATGGTTTGGTCCTGAAAGTGAATATTTTAGTCATTTTGGTAAAATGGTTTTATTTTATGGTGGACTTGCCACTATGGCTTTTGGTTTTATTGGGGTCTTGGCGAGCCAAGTTTTGGTGCGTTTGGTGGCTTATAGCATTCTTGTCTCTTCTGGTACTTTGTTGGCACCCATTGGGTTCGGCAATATAGCACTCACAGCAGGTGCACTCTTTTATATTGTTTCTTCAACTTTAGCCTTTGGTGCTTTTT
>NZ_JBHIRE010000099.1:1027-1274 GCF_042196885.1 Bartonella sp. AA86SXKL
TGTCAAGATGTGGCTGCCAATGTTTTAACTGTTACAATGGAAGTCTATGGTGACGATGAAGAAGAGGAAGAGGATGAAGTTGGTACTTATTTGCCGGTAACTTTGGCAATTCTTGGAGTCTGTTTTGGTATCTGTGCCATTTTGATTATTGGTCTACCACCTTTTTCTGGTTTTATTGCTAAATTTATGATGTTTATGGCAATCTTAAACCACAATAAAGAAGATTTTGCTGCTTCTTTACCGGTTC
>NZ_JBHIRE010000100.1:0-938 GCF_042196885.1 Bartonella sp. AA86SXKL
CACGTTTAGAGTTGGATAATGCGAATTTAGCTTTGCGTAATGCTGAATTAGATCTTGATCGGCGAACAATTCGTACGCCGATTAGCGGGACTGTTGGCATTTTACCCATTGATGAGGGCAATGCTGTAGCTCTTAATACTGTAATAGGTCGTGTTGAAAATAGAGAACGTATTTTAGTCGATATATGGGTTCCTGAACGGTACGCATCGCATATTCATAAAGGAGATGAAGTGACTGCGACATTAATGGCACAGCCGGATAAAACTCTTGTTGGTCATATTTATGCGATTGATAATGTCATTAATCCAGAAAGCCGCACACTTCATGTTCAGGTTGAAATCAAGAATGAAAAAGATACGCTTATGTCTGGTATGTCTTTTTCTGTTGCGTTGCAATTTTATGGTGATTTGCTTCCTGTTGTTAATCCTCTTGCGGTTCAATGGAACAGCAAAGGATCATTTGTTTGGCGTGTGAGAGATGGGAAGGTAGAACCCATTCCAGTATCAATTATTCAGCATAAAGCAGATCAAGTGTTTGTGAAAGCAGCCCTGAAAAGTGGTGATCAAATTGTCATTAAGGGAGTACAGATGCTTTATCCAGGAAGTCAGGTAACAATTGATGATTCAAAAGCCCGTCAACAGCAATTATTATCACTTCCTGAGCAGGATGTACAATGAGTCAAGAATTGAATACAAAGCAGCTTAGGGTGCAGGAAGAACAAGATGGTATAATTGGCTTATTTATTCGCAGACCGGTTTTTACCTTTGTTTTAAATGCTATGATTATAATCGCAGGGTTTGCTGCATGGCTGAATGTTGATGTACGAGAACTTCCGGATGTTGATACTCCAGTGATAACAATTATGACAGCTTTTGCTGGAGCATCAGCGGAAACAATAGATCGTGAAGTTACAAGAATTATAGAAGATGCCGTTTCTC
>NZ_JBHIRE010000100.1:987-1274 GCF_042196885.1 Bartonella sp. AA86SXKL
TGTGGAGATTCATTTTAATGTCGGTATTGATTTGAATGTTGCAGCATCTGATATTCGTGATGCACTCTCTCGCATTACTTATTCTTTACCCAAAAACGCGGATTCACCTTTGATTATTAAAGCAGATTCAAATGCTGCTGCGATGATGTATTTGGTTGTGACGTCACCAACGATGAGTATTGATGATTTAACAATGATCGTAGACGATCAAATTGTTGATGCGCTTTCTGCCGTTGATGGTGTTGGTGATGTACAGGTTGATAGTGCGCGCACGAAGATTTTTCAGA
>NZ_JBHIRE010000101.1:0-915 GCF_042196885.1 Bartonella sp. AA86SXKL
TGGTACGGGAAATTTTGATTATGCTTCTCGCCAAATGAAGGCACTTACCGATATTACTGGTAAGCCGGAATATGCGATAGATGGTTCTGCTTTGGGGGCTCTCCAGGCGGATCAGATTAAACTTGTGGCGACAGAACAAGGTGTTGGGGTTCGCATGCGCCATGATATGGCGGCCAATGCGGGGCAGTTACATCTTTCTGCGGATGGAAAAATCTCACTACAGAATGCCTTTGGTCATAGGGGTGTTGTTCTGAAATCAAAAAGCCAGAGTGTGTTGGCAAAGCACATTACCTCTAAAAAGCATGTTGATATTGCGGCAAAAAAAGATGTGACGTTAGAAACCATTGGGGCAGATGGTCATTTTATAGCAGAGGCACAAGAAGGGCTTTTAACCATTGCCGGGCAAGCGACCTCTGGAGGCAATATGCAGCTGTCTTCGCGCGAAGCCATCAAAGTCTCTGGGCTAGGGGCAGGGGCTGATATAGCGTTTGCAACGGGCGGTGATCTGACCATTGGTGGCACTATTTTGTCTGGGGGCAATTTAAAAGCACATGCTGGTGGTGATATCAGGGCGCATCTTTTAGCCGGTGGGGTTGATATGGCAGCAACGGGGGCTGCTGGAAATCTTGTTTTGGGCAGCCATGGGGGTGTTGATCTCCAAAGTGTGGGAGGTGCGATAGCTGCGGAAAGCATTTATGGAGCGGGAGAGATCACTCTGGTTTCTCATAACGGGGTTTCGGTTTCTCAATTTCTTCAATCTCATGATAATGTTGCTATTCATACCCAACCGGATGCTGGAGTTCATTTTGGACAACTGATTGCTTATGGAAGGGCAGATATTGATGGTGGAGCGGTTGATTTTTCTTCTCTGATGACGGGTGGAGATGCTGTTTTAAAGGTCAGGAACCTTGAGGC
>NZ_JBHIRE010000101.1:1001-1262 GCF_042196885.1 Bartonella sp. AA86SXKL
AAGGGCTCGCTTTCGATTAGGGCACAAAGGGGGATAAAGGTTGGACATATTATCAGTGGTGAAAATATTGCCCTTTTTGCTGGCAACGACATTTATTATGATCAGATTATCGGCTATGGCAGCACAACACTGACATCGGGATCTGGAGGGATTAGTGTTGAGAATGTGCTGTCTGCCATGGGGGATGTGAGGTTGACAGCAAACCCTCTCGATTTAAGCAAGAATTGTTCTCATATTTACACGCCTCAAACGCTGTATTTA
>NZ_JBHIRE010000102.1:0-1257 GCF_042196885.1 Bartonella sp. AA86SXKL
CAAGGGCTTGGAGAGGTCAAGAGTTCATTAGACACGGTGACAGCAACGACAAATTCTGCGAATACAGCCGCCTCTGAGGCAAAAGTGTTAGCGGAAGAAGCGAAGAGTGCATTGACAGAAGTTCAAGAGAAGGCACAGAGGAACAGTGACAGTCTTTCTGAACTTCAAAGTAAGGTAGGTTCTCTTTCCACTAATTTTTTAGAGAATGTGCGTTTTCATCAACCTGACAGAATTCTGGAAGCCGATCCGAAAAATAGAAAAGGTCTTGTGATCAATGACGGGGCATGTTTTCGCTTTTATCATGGTGAAGAGAATGGGGGTAGGTACCTCTTTTACCGCATTCCAGGGCGTGGAAGGATGACTTTTGACGAAGATCTTGAAGCAGGAAAGGATTATTATATATATCTCATCTTAAAAGATCAGACGAATGAGCTATCCTTTGAAATTTCGCAAAATCCGACGGCTCCTGATGGCTATACAAAGGATAATTCTGAAAAGATCGGTGGATTTCATACGCTATGTGCGGATGTTGGTGAGATTGAAGGTCATCTCTTATCGGGTTATCAAGCGGGGGATGTTTTGCCCAATTCTGTTTGATGTTTAAATCACCGCCCACGTAGTAGTCCAGAAGGGATGGTTTACAATCCGTGGCATAATATTTGGGTTGATATTTATCTTCAATCAGGGACAGGTGTAAATGCAAAGTCTGCCTATGGTGTTCCGATTACGACCAGTCGTAGCTATGCGGATCATGCATTTGATTTTTGGTCTGTTAGTAAGAGATTTTTGACGAGTGATGAGTTTTCGCCAAGCATGTATGGAAGTAATCAAGCAACCAGTATTGTAGGCAATCAAGCGCCTTCTCTTAAGACGTCTGGAGGACACGTTGATACAAACAATAGACGGATGATTTCGCATATCGGTTGTGAGGATGGTTGCGGTTATGTTTGGCAATATTTGTCTGGTTGTTATCCAGTGACTAAATGGCATACAGGGGAGCAAGGAAGCAGTTTACGTGTAGACATAAATGTTATGTTGGGAGGAGGCGATTGGACTGGTGGCTCTAACAATGATCATCTTGTACGGAATTTTGCGCATTCTCGTTATGTAGAAGATGAAAAAATAGGCGCCCGTGGATGTAGCGAGCCACTTTATTATAATTAACGCGAGATTGATTAGAACATCATTTTATCCAGCCCCACTTTTGTGGGGCTTTTTTTATGGAGCGTCAGATGAGAAAGATATCGAAAGAAGGAT
>NZ_JBHIRE010000103.1:0-1253 GCF_042196885.1 Bartonella sp. AA86SXKL
GCATCTTTATAGGCGTTCAAACGCAAACCTTCCCATTGTTTAATAAGTGCTAGTCCTTCTGATGATATTTTTCGCATATGCTTCTCCATAAAAAAAGCTCCGCAAAAAGCAGAGCTGGATTAAAAAATTGACATCTTTCTCATTCGGAAAGATAGCTTGGTTAAGCTTCATGTCGCTTTTTCATTGGAACAAAAGAAGATTTTTTCTCAACTTTTAATTTTTCTCTTGACAAATATTCGTTTATAAACGAATATAACATCATGTTTGAAATACGTCACTACCTTACTTCTGATGGCAAAGACTTGATAGCTGATTGGCTGCGAAAGCTCCGTGATATGCAGGCTAAAACTGCAATTATTCGCCGCCTTAATCGTTTAGAGCAGGGAAACTTTGGCGATTTCAAGCCGCTTCGTGAGGGTGTTCATGAATTGCGTATTAATGTTGGTCCTGGCTACCGAGTTTATTATGTCCAATCTGGAAAGACCGTATTGTTGCTATTATGCGGTGGCAGCAAAAAAACACAAGAGACTGATATCACTCGTGCATGTGCTTGCTGGCGTGATTGGCAAAACCGTGAAGATTAAAGGAGTGCAAAAATGAAAGACCGTAACCATGATGATGCAATGGCAGAAATATTCCGTGATGATCCTGAGTTGGCAGCAGCGACCCTTGATGCAATCCTAGCAGATGGTGATCAGGGTGAGCTGCTTGTAACTCTACGCCAAATGGCCAAAGCTTATGGTGGTGTTCAAGCTGTAGCTAAAGCAGCCAACTTGAACCCAACACAACTTTACCGTACACTTTCAGAGAAAGGTAATCCAGAGTTCCGCAGCTTGAATGCTTTACTGCGTACCATGGGGTTTCGTTTGGCTGTACAGCCTCTTGAACGACCAGTTCCACACGTATAACTTTAGTGTACTAACCCCTCCCCACCTTTAAAGATGGGGAAGGGAGTTCTGTTTTTTTAATTAAGCAACCTTTTTAATGGGGCTCTCTAAATCTGATTCGTAAGCTCGCAATAAAGGATTCATAGCCATGGGAAACTCTGAAGCTCCGAAATCTGTAAGAACTGCCAGAATCTTTGTAAAATTGGGCACCTCATCTTGAAGTTTGAAAATCAAAGCTTTTTCTACCAAACTCATGATGTTAATCAGAGCTGTACACTCTTTTTCATTAATATTTTCATCATTAGAAAACTGATATAAAGCTATCCACAAATCGCACAAAAAATCGACACTGCTATTCATTGCACA
>NZ_JBHIRE010000104.1:0-1248 GCF_042196885.1 Bartonella sp. AA86SXKL
ATGCTTGCTGCTTTACTTGTGCGGCCAGAAGATGGGCTTCAAAATGCAACACATTTTCTTGTTCTACAGAGTGCATGGACAAGGCTTTCTATGGCAGAAACAGAGGATGATCTGCGCAATGTGGTCGATTATTTATGGCAGATCGCTTTGGGCATTGAAGGCAATCAGCTCCAATCAGCTCAGAAAAATTTAAAACAAGCACAAGCTGCTTTGCGTGATGCTCTTCGTTACGGTGCTTCAACTGCAGAAATTGAACGATTGATGGCCGATTTACGCCAGGCTATGGATGATTATGTTAAAAATTTGGCCGAAAAGACACAAAATAATAGCAAAAATAGCAAAAATGGCAAAAATAGTAATCTTGGCCGTTCTCATCTTTCAGAAGAGACATTAAAGGAAAAGCTGAATTTAATTGAAGAAATGGCCAAAACAGGCTCTTCTTTAGCAGCTGAACAGTTATTGTCTGAAGTTGAACAAATCCTCGATCATTTGCAAGTTCAAAAAGGTAATCAAGGTGGGCAGAAGACAAAAAACCAATTTGCACAAATGAAAGAAAAAATGGATCAGCTTGGTGATGTGATGCGTCGTCAGCAAGAAATTCTCAATGGAACACATCAGTTGGAAATGGAACAACGACGTGGAGAAAATGTGCCGGAAAAACAAAGAAAATCTTTACAAAAACGTCAAGCTGAGTTGCAGTCGGAGTTATCAACTTTAGAAAAAGAATTATCAGAACAAGGGTTTGAACAGAGTGACGAATTAAAAAAAGCAGAAGAAAAAATGAATTCTGCAGAAACTGCTCTTGAGCATGGAAACCATCAGATATCTATACAAAAACAGCTAGCTGCTCTAGAATCGTTAAGGAAAGGCGCACAAAATGTTTTAGAAAAAATGCGTGAAGTCCTCAAAGAATCAGGAGATAATCAAAATACTATTTCTGGTCATCAAGACCCCTTAGGACGTCCTCTTTCTTCAAAAAATACTCAAGGGCAAGAAGGGGAAGCTATACCACAAGAAAGTGATCAAATTCGTGCACGGCAGATTTTGGAAGAAATTCGTAAACGCCTTAGTAAAGAGCATATTCTAGAAGTAGAAAAAAACTATCTTGAAAGGGTGCTTGATTTTAATTAATCATTTTTTTCTCTTTATCAACGTTAAAAAAAATCCACGGAAAGTCTTTATGGGATGTAAGTTTCAAAAAATAAAGAATATTGATAAAGCGCATTGAGTGCAGTGATTGGAACAACT
>NZ_JBHIRE010000105.1:0-305 GCF_042196885.1 Bartonella sp. AA86SXKL
GCATATGTGACCATTGCAGGACCAAGATCAGAACCACCAATACCAATGTTCACAATATCAATTATTTTCTCACCGCTGTTTCCCTTATAGCTACCATCGCGGACCATATCAGAAAATCTTTCCATATCAGCAAGAACACCCTGAATATCATGAACAAGATCAGTTCCATCTAACATGAAAACTTCGTCAGCAGGCAAACGTAGTGCAATATGAAGAACCGAGCGCTTTTCAGTTGTATTAATGGCTTTCCCTGAAAACATTGCATCACGCCTGCCTAACACATCTGCTGCAACAGCCAAATCATC
>NZ_JBHIRE010000105.1:356-1242 GCF_042196885.1 Bartonella sp. AA86SXKL
TTCGAAAAATCGAAAAGGAAATCATCAAGGTTTAAGGAAAAATTAGAAAAGCGTTGTTCATCCTCTATAAAATGCCGACGAATATCATAGACCCCGTCTTTTATGGCGTGCCTTCTTAAAGCTTGCAAAGCTGCTTCAAAAGCTTTTTCATTTCTAATTGACAAGCTATCTCCCATGGACTTATACCGCATGGTTATTGAAAACGCAATCTACGCACAAATAATAATAAAACAGAGAATTTTTCCTTTATTGCAACCAATTTTTATACCTCCCGAAAACAATGAAGTGGTGTAAAAAGTGAAAATATAAAACCCGAAAACGACATTTTAAAAACGAAAATAAAAAAATTATCAAATATTCCCTACAAGATAAATCATTCAGCTTGGTTGAGTTCTCTTCTTAAGCGTAGTGCTTCTTCTGATTTTGATCTCACAAAACGGCCAAGAAAGAGATAAACAACCGGTGTGACATAAAGCGTAAAAATAGTTGCTAAACCCAAACCGCCAACAATAACCCAACCTAAAGCTATACGTGCTTCTGCACCAGCTCCTTTGGCTAAAACCAAAGGAATTCCTCCTAAGATGGCACAAATCATCGTCATACAAACTGTACGAAAACGAATATTCGCTGCTTCTTCTATAGCTTCACACACGCTTTTACCTTTATCACGTAACTGATCTGCAAATTCAACAATAAGAATACCATTTTTAGCCATAACTCCAATCAACAAAATTAAACCAATTTGACTGTAAATATTAAGACTCACTCCACTTAAAAGCATAGAAATTACAGCACAACCAATCCCTAATGGTACAGTAGCCATAATAATAAACCCTGAAACAAAACTTTCAAACTGTGCTGCCAAGACCAATAGAATAATCACAAA
>NZ_JBHIRE010000106.1:0-1240 GCF_042196885.1 Bartonella sp. AA86SXKL
CGGTGTGCTTCATCACAAATGATCAGATCAAATTCCGGTAAAGCATATTTCTTTTGCGCATCCGAAATCACTTGGATCGAATGGTAGGTAGCAAAGACCACTGTCATTGTATCAGGAGAAGTCTTATTGGCTTTTTCTCCAAGCTTTTGAGAATCTGTTGTTGCTGGTAGAGCGAGATCCGAGACATCGAGTTCGGCAGCATCATCTTGGGCTTTACGACGCTTGCCAACTTGTGTATCAGAACACACCGCAAAGGAACGCAAGGGGATTGCTGTATCTGCTGTCCATTCTCTTATTGTTTGTGACATTAAAGAAAGAGAGGGGACAAGAAATAAAACACGTTTACCTTGACCAGCAAGAGTTTCTGCTATCTTCAGACTGGTAAAGGTCTTTCCCGTTCCACACGCCATAATCAGCTTGCCGCGGTCTGCTTCTTGTAAACCGTCACAAACAGCTTTAAGCGCTTCTTGTTGATGATCTAAAAGCTTTTTCGGTTCTTTTTTCTTAAGAGTAGCTTCCCCTTTGCTTTCAAAGGTTGACCAATCTATTTGACTGTTTTCCAGATCGAAAAGATTAATCCGTTGAATGCGGACTCCTTGTCCTTCACAGGTGAGATCGGCATTGTTACTCCAATTACCTTCGGTGCTATCAACCAGAATACGGCGTGTGAAGATCTTTTTTCCCGAGGCAGCAATAAAGCTATCAATATCTTCTTTCTTGATCTGATGATTTGCACTATAAAACTTACATTGAATAGCCGCATATCCTTCTTCATCACGAATTTTAGCAACCAGATCAATGCCAATATCACGCCCATCTTCCCCATGCTCTTTTGCCCATTCACAATAGGTTTGAACCTTTTCATATTCTTGGCATTGTAGAGGGTCTTGCGTCAAATAAGCAATTACAAACTTTTCAAAAGAAGTTCCTCTATCGCGCGCACTTTCTGTATGATCACGGTAGGATTGTAACAGAGAGCGTAATGTCAGTGGTTTGTTATGAGATTGAAGCATTTATAATAAAACCCCACCGCTTTATAAGCGTTGATCTATCGGTGTTAAAAAACTTTAAATAGAATCTGCTAGATCTATTTAAAACAAATAGCAATAATAAAATAAAAAAAGGGTGCTAAAGACCCACAACCTGCTTAAAAAGAAATTTTATTAAAGGCTACTTATCCACAGCCTATGACATGAGGTAAAATCAGCAAAATAGTGAATTTTGCTGTTCGTTTCACGTG
>NZ_JBHIRE010000107.1:0-283 GCF_042196885.1 Bartonella sp. AA86SXKL
TCAATGAATTTTTGATCTGTAACTTTTTAACCGAAGAACCGCAATATCTTGATTTTGAAACTTTTAAAGAAAGTATTAATGAAGGAGAATGTAAAAAGATTGTAGCGAAGGAAACAAAAAAGATTGTTATTTCAGAATTCTAGATCTTGTCTGGTTTCCTGAATGTGATGAAAATTTTGCATTCAATGAGTCTGAAGAAACGAATGCAGTATTTGCGACAGAATACTCGAATAAACAACTACTGTAAAAGTTATTTTTTAAAAGAAATTAACTCTTAAAATGA
>NZ_JBHIRE010000107.1:346-1236 GCF_042196885.1 Bartonella sp. AA86SXKL
ATGTAGATTGAATTGTTATACGGAACCAGTTTTCAAGATGGTATTATTCTTTGCTGTTTTCGATGATAATAGATAAAAAATTGTTTTTGGATTTTAGAAGTAAACAGGCGCTATGATGAGCTGATAGGATGTTTTGGTGCTGAAAAATTTCAGCAACAGGTCTTTCAATAGTATTACACAGCTTGATAGTTGCTTTGCAAAAACTTTGAAAATTACTTGATCAATATTGATTCTTCAGAAATGTGTGGTGGATTATTATACGAAGCCGGTTTTTGAAATGGTGTTATTCTTTGCTGCTTTCGATGATGATGGATAAAAATTGTTTTTGGGTTTGTGTAAAGAAGTGGGGGCTATGATGAGCTGGCATGTTTTGGTGGTGAAGACATCGCGGCTTAACAGGTTTTGCAATTCAAAATTCGTAAAATAAAAACAGCACAAATTCCTTTGCGAAGAAAGTTGTGCCGTGAAGTTTTGTTTAAAATGCGTGTATTTGGTTGGAAATTAGCCTTTTAGGGTTTTTAAAACGTTTTGTGGTGAGGAGACTTCATAAGGATCTGTTGCGCAATTATCTGAAAAACCTTGTTCTTCAAACCAATGTTCAATGACACCATCATTGATCACAGCAGCATAGCGCCATGAGCGCATTCCAAAACCAACATTGTCTTTTGCAACCAGCATACCCATTTTTCGTGTGAATTCACCTGAGCCATCAGGGATTAATTTTACGTTTTTAATACCTTGTGCTTTTCCCCAAGCGTTCATGACAAAAGCATCATTGACGGAAAGGCAATAAATTTCATCAATGCCAACTTTTTTAAATTCATCATAGAGTTTTTCAAAATCAGGCAGCTGAAAGGTTGAGCAAGTAGGGGTAAAAGCTCCAGGAAGAG
>NZ_JBHIRE010000108.1:0-1235 GCF_042196885.1 Bartonella sp. AA86SXKL
TCAAAAAGCGCTTGAACAGCCCTTTTTGTAAAAAGTATAAAAATAGCCGTAAATGCCAACCTTAAATTTTTCTGTTTGTGGAAACTACAATCCCCACATTCATGTGTTCCCATGCCTGTGTGGGATTGTTCTCTTCATCCACCATCTCAATATTGTTCACCGTTGTTTGAAACAGCGGTGGCAGAAAATATCAACAGGCTTTCAAGCCATTGCATTAAAAAGAAATCCATTCAAAGAGGGGAAAAAATGAAACAAACTCTAAAGCTATTAGGTGCGGTAATTTTGTTTATCATAACAGGATGTCAATTTAACAAACCTCCTCTAGGAGAGGTGGCTACGTGGGAGAAAAATGGTGTTACTGATTTTACTGAGGTAGGAAAAGCCTTGTTAGAATGTGGCATGCCAACCCCTTATGATCGCGATCCAGAAAACGATAATCGCAGTTTCAATCAAATGGCAACCATTGATGCTTGCATGCTTCAAGCAGGGTTCCGCTATAAATATGATGTGGGGGGGGGATGGTGTGGAAACCATAAAGCCGAAAACCTTCCGATTTGTCGTCCTGGCGCTGTCATTCCACAGCGCAGTGTCAAGAAGCGTTTGAACAGCCCTTTTTGTAAAAAATATAAAAATAGCCGTAAATGCCAACCTTAACAGCGCAAAACCATTCGCAAAGCGTTTTAATGAGAATGTTGGCTTTGGTGCAGGAAAAACGGGTGATGGAGGTTCAATGAGCGCCTCTTTGAACAAGGATAAATCCTCTAGTGATTATCACAGTGTTGTAGAGCAATCAGGCATCAAAGCAGAGGCGGGCGGTTTTGATATTACAGTTACGGGGACAACAAACTTGACCGGAGGCATTATTGCGAGCAGTGCCTCAGCGGATAAAAATAGTCTGACCACCGGAAGCATCAGCACCAGTGATATCACCAACAGTGCGCATGCGACAGCCAGCAGCCATGGTTTTAGCCTTTCTGGAAATGACACGATAAAAAATATTACCAAGAATGTTTTAAACCATGGCAAAGCCAAGGATGGCGCAGAAGGAGAAACCAAATCCGCTATCAGTGATGGAACCATCATCCTAACCAATACAACTGGCCAAAGGTCCATGGGGCAAGATGCTGGAGAAATCATTGGTTCTCTCAACCGCAATACTGCAACAGCCCATCAGGCTGTTGCACCAATAGACGCCACATCCCTTGAGGGAGCAGTGCATAATCGCTTAGACATGA
>NZ_JBHIRE010000109.1:0-393 GCF_042196885.1 Bartonella sp. AA86SXKL
AAGTTTTTCTTTATCATAATAAAGTTCTTCACGTGTTTCTGTTGCAAACTCAAAATTTGGCCCTTCTACAATAGCTTCAACTGGACAAGCTTCTTGACAAAAACCACAGTAAATACACTTAACCATATCAATATCATAACGAACAGTTCTGCGTGTACCATCATTACGTCGCGGACCCGCTTCGATTGTAATCGCTTGTGCAGGGCAAATTGCTTCACATAATTTACAGGCAATACATCGTTCTTCACCATTTGGATAACGACGAAGCGCATGTTCACCACGAAAACGCTGAGATACAACCCCCTTCTCATAAGGGTAATTAATCGTAGGCTTTGGTGAAAAAAACTGACGCATTGCCAAGAAAAAAGCACTCATAAATTCCAATAAAAGGAG
>NZ_JBHIRE010000109.1:455-823 GCF_042196885.1 Bartonella sp. AA86SXKL
CTTTTAAGCGAAACCAGTATATTTTAAAAAAGCAGCAGTTATTACAACCATTGCTAACGAGAGAGGAAGGAACACCTTCCAACCAAGCCGCATAAGTTGATCATAGCGATAACGCGGAACAAATGCTTTGACCATAGCAAACCAAAAAAATACAAAACAAACTTTTAAAACAAACCAAATGATACCAGGAACCCAATTCAGCCACCAAACATCTAAGGGAGGCAACCAACCACCTAAAAATAAAATAGTTGTTAATGCACACATCAAAACAATAGCAACATACTCACCAAGAAAAAAAAGCATATAAGGTGTTGAAGAATACTCAACCATGTGACCAGCAACAAGTTCAGATTCTGCTTCAACTAAAT
>NZ_JBHIRE010000109.1:888-1228 GCF_042196885.1 Bartonella sp. AA86SXKL
GGGAAAAGAACGAGCCAATTCCAATCAAGAAAACTGTTAAAAGGAAGGCCAAGAGCTGTGCCCATTCCATGACTTTGCTTCTGAACAATTGTTGTAAGATCCAATGAGCCACTTACTAAAATGACGGTTACAAGCACAAAGCCAATGGAAACCTCATAAGAAACCATCTGAGCCGCAGAACGAAGAGCTCCTAAGAAAGGATATTTTGAATTTGACGCCCATCCTCCCATAATTACGCCGTAAACCTCAAGAGATCAAATAGCTAAGATATAGAGCAAACCAACATTAATATTTGCAACTGCCCAACCTTCATTGACAGGGATAACAGCCCACGTTGATA
>NZ_JBHIRE010000110.1:0-1216 GCF_042196885.1 Bartonella sp. AA86SXKL
GCAAATATTGGTAGATTGTTAGTTGGGAAAGAAAGCAAAATTGGGACGCAAAACGGGGGTAAATAAAGGAATCCTGCTCACTGATCGTCAACGTCTAAACTGGTTACGATTGTTGCGTAGCGAAAATATTGGAGCAGTGAGTTTTCGCAATCTCATTGATCATTATAAAACAGCAGAAAATGCTTTGGCAGCACTTCCTGAGCTTAGTAGAAAAGGTGGTCTTGCTACATCCATCCGAATAGCAACATTAGAAGACGCTGAAAAAGAAATGCAAGAAGCCGAAAAATTAGGTATTCGGTTTGTTGGTATAGGAGAACCGGATTATCCAACCTTTCTTAAAGTTACAGAAGCATCACCGCCGCTTATTGCTATCAAAGGCAATGTTTCAGTTTTTGAGAAAGCTTCTGTTGGAATTGTGGGATCTCGAAATGCTTCGGCGGCAGGCAAAAAACTGGCTGCTCAATTTGCTCATTTTCTTGGAAACGCCGATTTTACAATTATTTCCGGATTAGCACGTGGAATTGATAGCATTGCACATCAAGCGAGTCTACAAACGGGGACAGTTGCAGTAATGGCTGGTGGAATTGATCACATCTATCCCCCTGAAAACAAAAAGCTGCACGAAGATATTATCGCAAATGGTGGAGCAATTATCAGTGAAATGCCCATTGGATGGAAACCACGCGCTATCGATTTTCCAAGAAGAAACCGTATTATTGCAGGTCTCTCACTTGGATTATTGGTTGTAGAGGCTGCACTACAGTCAGGATCCCTTATTACTGCGCGTCAAGCTGCCGAAATGGGACGACTGACTTTTGCCATTCCCGGTTCTCCACTTGATCCAAGATCCGTTGGTACAAACAACCTCCTAAAGGATGGAGCCTTGCTAACCACACACCCTTCTGACATTATAGAAACACTGACACCATTAATTCCAACGCCTACAAATCACCAACTTAACTTCTTTGAAGAATTACCTTCTCTGCAACTTGAAAAGGACTGTTTTAATTCATCTGATAAAAAAACAAAGATTACCTCTTTTGTTGGAGATGAGAGAGAACGTCGTGCTGTTCTCTCTGCTCTCTCAACAACACCCATTGACTTAGACACACTGAGCACCAATTCAGGTGTCTCCCTCTCAAACCTCTACCTTTTATTGGTTGAACTCGAACTTGCTGGAAAGCTTATTCGACACTCTGGTGGTTATGTGTCATTG
>NZ_JBHIRE010000111.1:0-541 GCF_042196885.1 Bartonella sp. AA86SXKL
GCAAAAAACAAAGTTCAATCCTTTTCATGGTTTCGGCAAGCCTTAAGAATTGCACCGATTGAAAAATTTGGACGTCATCCCAATGTTCAAGTTAAACCAGCTTTCCAAAAGGGGCATTTTGAAATACAAGATTTGGGATCCCAAATTGTTGCTCACCTGGTAGAAGCAAAAGAAAGAATGCAAGTATTGGACTATTGTGCCGGTGCTGGTGGAAAAACTTTGGCTTTAGCTGCCAGTATGAAGAATCAAGGGCAAATTTATGCTTATGATTCCGATAAAGCCCGTTTAGCTCCTATTTTTGATCGTCTTCGACGCGCTGGTGTTCGTAATGTACAGCCGCGGGCGCAAAGAGAAGAATTGCAGTCCTTAGTAGGTCGGATGGATAGAGTTTTGCTAGATGCTCCATGTAGTGGTACAGGAACATGGCGGCGGCATCCAGATACGAAATGGCGTTTAACGTTAGAACAGGTAAGACAACGCCAAAGGGAACAGAGAGCTATTTTGAATGAGACTATAGACTATCTTAAATTGAATGGGCGCT
>NZ_JBHIRE010000111.1:558-867 GCF_042196885.1 Bartonella sp. AA86SXKL
TATATTACGTGCTCTCTTTTTGTGGATGAAAATGAAGAGCAAATTTCTCGTTTTCTTCAACAGCATTGTAATTTTTATGCAATAGATATGCGAGCGCTTTGGAAGCAACATTTTAGTTCTTCATCTGTGCAACCGGTCTTTTCAAATTATGGACTTACTTTATCGCCGGCAACAACAAAAACAGATGGTTTCTTTTTATCTGTGTTGCAAAAAAAACATTGAGACATCTTTTCGCATTTTTTATCTTAAATTTTATGAGAATGACCTTTTTCTTAAGCAAATAGGCTTGTAAGAGAGAAAAATTGAACA
>NZ_JBHIRE010000111.1:931-1212 GCF_042196885.1 Bartonella sp. AA86SXKL
ATGAGCATATCACATTCAGACACTGTTCTTATTATTGACTTTGGTTCACAAGTTACACAGCTTATCGCACGGCGAGTAAGAGCGATGGGTGTCTATTGTGAAGTTGTTCCTTTTCAATTAGCTTTAGAGGGCATGCAAAGGATAAAACCAAAAGCTGTTATTTTATCAGGCAGTCCTTATTCCGTTATTGATGAAGGTTCACCGCGTGCTCCGATGGAAATTTTTGAAATGGATATTCCAGTTCTTGGTATTTGTTATGGTCAACAAATCATGTGCGTTCA
>NZ_JBHIRE010000112.1:0-1207 GCF_042196885.1 Bartonella sp. AA86SXKL
CCAGATGAAATTTTACAGGATAAAGCTTTGGAATTGCGTGCGCGTGAGATTTCATCACATTTGCGTTGTCCAGTTTGCCAAAATCAATCAATTGATGATTCGGATGCTTTATTAGCGCGTGATTTACGGCTTTTAATTCGTGAACGTTTGAAAATGGGTGAGAGCAATCAGCAGGTTATTGATTTTCTTGTTGAGCGATATGGTGACTTTATCCTTTTGAAACCACCATTTAATAAAACAACTTGGTTTTTATGGTTATCGCCTTTGATAATTATCATTATTGGTGCAAGCGCCATATTTTTCCAAATAAAATGGTACAAGAACGAAAAAGTAATTACTTTGAATGCTAGTGAAGAAAAGCAGTCAAAAATATTCTTTGATTAACACAGATGTTACAGGAAAAAATAGGGTACATTTAAAGTGATATTAGTTTTTTTCATCAGGATGTATTGTTTACGTTCTTAAACCTTACAAAACTTTAACAATTTAGACAGAAAACGGTAAGGTTTGTTATTTTATAAAGGACTGCAATTGGGATAACAATATGATTAAATAGGAGCACATACCAAATGGTTAAAAAAACTTTCTTCACAACATTAGCCGCAGTAAGTTTTTCTGCTGCTTTAGAAACTGCACTGTTTTTTAGTGGATGTGGATCAAGCTTGTGGACGACAAAAGCTCATGCAAATTCTGTATTTAGTTCATTAATGCAACAGCAGGGATTTGCAGATATTGTTTCTCAAGTAAAGCCTGCTGTTGTTTCAGTGCAGGTGAAGAGCAATAAAAAGAAAAAAGAATGGTTTTTTAGTGATTTTTTTAGTACTCCGGGTTTTGACCAATTACCAGATCAACATCCCTTGAAAAAGTTTTTTCAAGATTTTTATAATCGTGATAAGCCTAGTAATAAATCTTTGCAACGTTCGCATAGACTACGTCCTATAGCTTTTGGATCGGGTTTTTTTATCTCGTCTGATGGTTATATTGTGACCAATAATCATGTGATTTCTGATGGCACAAGTTACGCTGTTGTTCTTGATGACGGTACAGAACTGAATGCAAAACTCATTGGAACGGACCCACGAACTGATCTTGCAGTATTAAAAGTCAATGAAAAAAGAAAATTTTCGTACGTTGATTTTGGTGATGATTCAAAGCTTCGTGTTGGGGATTGGGTTGTTGCTATTGGGAATCCATTTGGTCTTGGTGG
>NZ_JBHIRE010000113.1:0-1199 GCF_042196885.1 Bartonella sp. AA86SXKL
GAAATGACACTGTTTTAAGATAAGGGCATGAGGCAATAAACCATGGAAAAAAAATACGAACTTACTGATGAAACAATTCAGTTTGATGGATACCTTACGCTTTACCGCATACGTGCATTAAAAGATTTTGGTGATGTTAAAGCAGGCGACCTTGGCGGCTTTGTAGAGTATGAAGACAATTTAAGTCAAAAAGACGATTGCTGGATTTATAATGATGCCAAGGCGTATTGTTGTGCCAAGATTTACGATAGTGCTAAGGTTTATGATAAAGCACAAATTGGTGATTGTGCCGAGATTTTTGGCAATGCAAAAATTTATAATAACGTCAAAATATATGATGGACATATTTTTGGACACACACAAATTTATGGAAATGTGATTATTTATGCCGATTCAAGAATTTATGGCAATGTAAAAATTTATGATAATTCAGAAGATTGTAAACAAACTATGACCGCCCAGAACGGCAACTCTTCAACAAAAGACGACATTCCTTTCTAGCAACACAAACCAACTTTTAACACCAGCGTGATTCACGCCACGGGTGAATTGCGCGCAATGTAGGAAATCAAGATGAGTGAACAAAACACTAACCTAATAGAAATTGAAGAAACACATCATGTAGCCGTCGAACAAACTGTCATGGAACGTATTTTAAATAAAGCCTTAGACAGTGACGTCGATATGGATCGCTTAGAGCGTCTTCTTGATTTAAGAGAACAAGAGATAAAACGACAAGAGCGCCAAAATTTTGTCCGTGATCTTTCGGCTGTGCAAATGGCATATAAAAATATCGAACAAAACGCCATTAATAACCATACAAACAGCAAATACGCTACACTTGATCAGTACATTGATGCTGTAAAGAAAGGGCTTGCAACATACAAATTTGCTTTGTTTTATCGTATTAAAAATCAAACAGAAAAAAACGTTACCATAGAAATAACTCTGTCTCATCCTTCAGACAATCAAATCTCAACAGAAGGAACATTTCCAATTGACAGTACAGGCTCTAAAAATAGCATACAATCACTTGGTTCCACACTTACCTACGCACGAAGATACCTATTAGGCATGCTTCTTAATTTAGCAAGTAAAGAAGACGATACAGATGGAAACCCGCCTATTAAAAAGGCTTTTCCACAACAGATCAATGAAATCAGAAGACTTGTCGTACAAACCCAAACAGAAGAAGAAAA
>NZ_JBHIRE010000114.1:0-1193 GCF_042196885.1 Bartonella sp. AA86SXKL
GGCTTTTGCCATATAAATGGACCGATGTGCGCTCTTGTGTGAGATAATATTTGAAATCTTGCAGATTGCTGCCAAGAAGATTGGTCATCTCGCAATTGCTGTGCCGGTATGTGCTCCCCAAAGGAAGACCGCAAATGGCACGGATATGTTGTTCAAACTGTGAAGTTACGCACGCCTTTTGCGTCCAGTGGCCAGAGTTATGAACACGAGGCGCTAATTCATTTACTAAAAGGCTCCCATCCATTAAGACAAAAAATTCAATGCAAAGAACACCTACATAATTCAAGGCATCCATAACCGTTGCACTTATTTCTTGCGCTGCCTTTTGCACCGAAAGCGGAATACGGGATGGAACAAATGATTTGTGAAGAATGCCGTTTTGATGCTGATTTTCAGGGCAATCATAAAAAATATGTTCCCCTTGTTTCGTGCGTGCCGAGAGAACAGAAATTTCCGATAAAAAAGGAAAAATTTCTTCCAAAATCGATGCCTGTTCCTTAAAAGCCGTGAATGCTTTCTCTAGGGTTTCTTCATTGGGATGATTAAGCATCATCTGATTTTTTCCATCATAGCCAAAACGTCGTGTCTTCAAAAGACCACGACCGCCTAACTGGGAAAGTCCTAAGACTAGAGAAGACATATCATCAACAGCATGCCATAATGCCGTTTTGATCCCTTGCTCTTGCAAAAATTGCTTCTCAAAAAGCCGATCTTGTGTAAACTCTAATGCCTTCGAAGAGGGATAAACCGGCTTGCTTTTCTCTACATATTGAATCATTTGAAGGGAAAGATTTTCAAACTCATAGGTTATAACATCACACAGAGATATAAAACGATCTAAGGCTGAGTCATCATCATAGGGTGAAACAATATGATCGTTTGTTGTTTGTGATGCTGGACAATCCGTTTCAGGGCAAAAAACAACTGTTCGAAATCCTAGTTCTGCTGCCGCTATGGCTAACATGCGCGCCAACTGTCCTCCACCTATTAAACCGATCACGCTTCCTGAAGGAAGAATGTTGGATGAAGCGGATGCGCTGGATGAAGCGGATATGCTGGGTGAAGCGGATGCGTTGGGTGAAGCGGATGCGTTGGGTGAAGCGGATATGCTGGGTGAAGCGGATATGCTGGGTGAAGCGGATGCGCTGGATGAGGGGGATGCGTTGGATGAAGCGGATATGCTGGGTGAAGCG
>NZ_JBHIRE010000115.1:0-1189 GCF_042196885.1 Bartonella sp. AA86SXKL
AACAAGCATTATTTATTCAATGATCTTAGAGACGATACCGGCACCAACAGTACGACCACCTTCACGAATAGCAAAACGAAGTTTCTCTTCCATCGCTATCGGAACGATCAACGAAACATCCATCGCAACATTGTCACCTGGCATAACCATTTCCGTTCCTTCTGGAAGCGTAACAATACCTGTAACATCCGTCGTGCGGAAGTAAAACTGAGGACGATAATTCGTGAAAAATGGTGTATGACGTCCACCTTCATCTTTTGTCAAAATGTAAGCTTCTGCTTTAAACCGTGTATGAGGTGTAACGGATCCTGGCTTTGCCAATACTTGACCACGCTCAATCCCTTCACGGTCAACACCACGTAGCAGAGCCCCTATATTATCACCCGCTTGACCTTGATCCAAAAGCTTGCGGAACATTTCAACGCCTGTAACCGTCGTCTTAGACGTTGGACGAATACCGATAATCTCGATTTCCTCTCCAACTTTAATAACACCACGCTCAACACGACCCGTAACAACGGTTCCACGACCCGAAATCGAAAATACATCCTCTATCGGCATCAAAAATGGTTGATCAACAGGACGTTCAGGGGTTGGAATATAATTATCAACTTCACTCATTAAAAGACGAACAGCATCTTCACCAATGCTTTTATCCTTATCCTCAAGGGCTGCCAACGCAGAACCCTTAACAATTGGTATATCATCGCCTGGAAAATCATATTTGGATAAAAGTTCCCGAACCTCAAGCTCTACAAGCTCCAAAAGTTCTGCATCATCAACCTGATCAACTTTATTAAGAAAAACAACAATTGCTGGAACACCAACCTGACGTGCAAGCAAAATATGCTCACGCGTCTGAGGCATTGGGCCATCAGCTGCTGAAACAACCAAAATAGCACCATCCATCTGTGCTGCCCCTGTGATCATGTTTTTCACATAATCAGCGTGTCCTGGACAATCAACGTGCGCATAGTGACGATTTTCCGTTTCATACTCAACGTGTGCTGTAGAAATAGTAATTCCACGTGCGCGTTCCTCTGGCGCAGCGTCAATTTGGTCATAAGCTTTAAATTCACCAAAATATTTCGTAATCGCTGCTGTCAACGAGGTCTTCCCATGATCAACGTGACCAATCGTACCAATATTAACATGCGGTTTTGTTCGTTCAAACTTGCTCTTCGCCATT
>NZ_JBHIRE010000116.1:0-1179 GCF_042196885.1 Bartonella sp. AA86SXKL
AGGAACCGCGTGCCTATTAATAAAACAATCCCTGCCGAAATCAAGCGAGGAGACAGATGAAAAAGCAATTTATTATAACAGGAATGATTACCCTTTTGGGAATGATAAATTTGGCATATGCAAGCAATTTTGATGGAAGTCATTTAGGTAGTAGCGTGCGGCTAAATCTTTTAAGGGCACAGATTCTTTCGGAATCACATACTAAACAGAATTCACCTGCTCCATCGCCACAACCTGCTCCATCGCCACAACCTGCTCCATCGCCACAACCTGCTTCACCGCCACAACCTGCTCCATCGCCACAACCTGCTTCACCGCCACAACCTGCTTCACCGCCACAACCTGCTCTATCAGCAGAATATTCGGAAATCCTTCAGCTTTTAAAAAAAGGAGAAATTATTGAGCTCTTAAAAAAGCAGCTTGATTCGAAAAGACAACAACTTTCACAAGTAGAAAAAGCTTATCAGGCTATAACAAAGGATCAGAAAACAAACCCAAAGCAAATAGACTTTTCTAGTTTTTTTCTTAAAGAGCCAGAATTTCTTTATACAGACAGTAAGCTTTCAAGGCAATCATATCAAGAGGTCTTGGAGGAAGAAAACAAAGTTTCTGGGAACTTTGATCAAATCAGCAAAGCTATTTCTGGGCGTTTACAATCTGTATCTGTTCAAGATAAAGCTGTGAGTTTGGAAAGTTTTGAAAACATAGAAAGTCGTTTTCAATACCTCAGAGGACTACTCGATGAGCTTCAAACAAAAGAAAAACTGAAAGACATTGCAGATCTTCAAGCACATATCGATGGTACATTAGCTATGATCCAAAATGAATTTATAAAAATGGAAATGGTAGCGTATTTACATGATGCTGAGCAATCACTTATCAAAAAGAAACGACGCGAACTTGATATGATGTTTTTTAACAATGAAAAAAAACAGATACCGATCATACGATGAACACAAAAGCTAATTTACAGGGTTCAGTACTATCCCAATAATTCAAAGAGACACAGAGATTTTATCAAAGCCAAGATATCGTGGTGAAAATACTTAGGGACTGTATAAATGCAAATGAAGTGTTTAGCATGTATCTATGTTTCAAGGTGATAAAAAGTTGAAAATTCGTTAAAGAGGAATGCCATGAACTTCACTATGTTCACGCAACTTTTCGATAAAATTAACC
>NZ_JBHIRE010000117.1:0-356 GCF_042196885.1 Bartonella sp. AA86SXKL
GAGAGAAACTATTACCATTAACGGTATTGCAAAAGGTGCTGGTATGATCGCACCAGATATGGCAACGATGCTTTCGTTTGTGGTGAGTGATGCAGCCATTTCTTCGCAGATGCTCCAATCCATGTTATCAGAAGCGGTTCAGGAATCTTTTAATTCGATCACTGTGGATAGTGACACTTCAACATCAGATACCCTCATGATGTTTGCAACAGGAAAAGAAAGTTTTCCTTGCATCACAAGTAAAACTGATCCACGTTATGAGGTATTCTCAAAACAATTGCGTGCGCTTTTACATGAGCTTGCATTACAAGTTGTTTGTGATGGTGAAGGGGCGCGTCATTTAATTGAAGTTCATG
>NZ_JBHIRE010000117.1:418-828 GCF_042196885.1 Bartonella sp. AA86SXKL
AATTCACCACTTGTAAAAACAGCTATTGCTGGTGAAGATGCTAACTGGGGACGGGTGGTTATGGCAGTTGGTAAGGCAGGTGTTGAAGTAGACCGTGATTTGTTAACGATTTGGTTTGGTGAACATCGTTTGGCGATCAATGGTGAACGAGATCCTGAATATTGTGAAGAGAAAATAGGCGCTTATATGCAAAATAAACACATTACAATTCGTGTTGATATTGGCTTAGGTACTGGTAAAGCCACTGTTTGGTCTTGTGATTTAACGAAAGAATACGTTATGATCAATGGCGATTACAGAAGTTAATTGGTGCACCATAAATTTGACATTGGATATCTGTATGTTTCTTAGCAGAGAACTAAGTATTTGAACTCTTTCATCTTGAAGTAGGGGGATGAGAGAAGAGACAG
>NZ_JBHIRE010000117.1:927-1176 GCF_042196885.1 Bartonella sp. AA86SXKL
GACACAACGTCCCGAAGGAAAATCACTGGCTGGTTTATGGGAGTTTCCTGGTGGAAAGGTTGAACAGGGTGAAACTCCGGAAGCATCGTTAATTCGTGAACTAGAAGAAGAACTTGGTGTTCACGTTCAGGCAGATAATTTATTCCCCTTAACATTTGCGAGCCATGGCTACGAAACATTTCATCTTTTAATGCCATTGTATTTTTGCTCCCATTATAAGGGGGTTGCACAAGGACGAGAAGGACAAAA
>NZ_JBHIRE010000118.1:0-1159 GCF_042196885.1 Bartonella sp. AA86SXKL
AATACCTAGAAAAAAACTAACCGTATTAAATTGTGATAAAACACCTAAACCAACCAAACATTGCACAAGTATAAAAACTTTTGCCTGAAACCGACTCACATGACCTGTCGGTAATGGGCGAGAACGTGTTCTCTCTACCTGAGAATCAATTTTATGATCAATAAGATCGTTCCAAGTACATCCTGCACCCCGCATAGCTATAGAACCCAGAAAAAAAAGAAAGAGATACCACAACCAATTCATTAACATTGGTAAAAGAGGTACTCTCTGCATTTCATGAGAAAGAAAAGCCATCGTTGTTGACCAGAAACAAGGCCACATCAACAACTGCCATCCGATAGGCCGATCCCAACGTGCCAATTGAGCATAAAACCACAAAGAGCAAGGAAGAAAATGATAAACCCACTGTTTGGAGGAGGCATCCATAACTCGTCCCTGATTTTCACAAGATTGAATATGTGTAATATTTTTACTTTTTTTCATCAAATGGCTTCACCTTTAGTCTTGCGATAGAAGCATTTCACTCTTATGACAAGAAAACTGATTTCATCATCTTCTGTATTAGGAGTAAGTAATGAACATTCTTCTTATCGGCTCAGGCGGACGGGAACATGCTTTGGCATGGAAAATAGCAGCATCTCCAATGCTTACAAAATTATATTGCGCTCCTGGAAATCCTGCAACCATAGAATTGGGTGAAAATATTGATTTGGACATTAATGACCACCATCTTGTTATTGATTTTTGCAAAACACATTCTATTGACCTTGTGATTGTTGGACCAGAAGCACCACTGGTTGCGGGTATAACAGACTCTCTTAATAACGCTAATATCTGTGTATTCGGACCTACTCAAAAAGCTGCTCAACTAGAAGGTTCAAAAGCTTTTACAAAGGATTTATGCCGTAAGAATAACATTCCTACAGGAACTTACCAATGTTTTAATGATGCTGAAAAAGCTAAAGCCTACATTCGTCAACAAGGTGTTCCCATTGTCATTAAAGCCGATGGCTTAGCTGCTGGAAAAGGTGTTGTCGTTGCTATGACAATGGAAGAGGCATTTAACGCTGTTGATACCTGCTTCAAAAGTGCTTTTGGTGATGCAGGAAACAAAATTGTTGTAGAATCCTTTCTTGAAGGTGAAGAAGCAAGCTTTTTC
>NZ_JBHIRE010000119.1:0-1154 GCF_042196885.1 Bartonella sp. AA86SXKL
CTAAGAGTTCGTCAGGAACAGTCAAAAAAAACTGACGAAATAAAAATGTAGCAGTTGCAGATGCAATGAGTGGAATAATCATTCCACCATAGGTGTTTATCATGCCTAATTGTGCGACGACTGCATATGTTGGGATAATACGAACTTCGACAGGTAGCATTAATGTAATGAATATAAGGGCAAACGCAGTTTTGCGAAAAGGGAAGCGCATGTAGACAATTGCATAAGCAGAAAAGAGAGAAATAATAATTTTTCCAATACTAATACCAACAGCCATAATGAGGGAGTTCATTAAGAGTGGCCAGAGATTAGGCAAACCAAGCTGCATAAGTCCATCACCAAAGATTGTCTTATAGTTTTCCAGGGCATATTTTCCTGGTAAAAGAGGAAGTGTTCCTGAACTAAATGCCGCCGAGTTATGGGTTGAGGCAATGATAGCAACATAAACTGGAAAGCAAATAATGAAAATGCCAATAATAAGGGTTATATGGGTTAGAAATTTTAAAACAGGGCGATTTTCAACCATGATTTTCTTCCTAATATTGTACACGGCGTTCAATCCAGCGGAACTGAATAAATGTTAAGACAATAACCATCAACATTAATATTGTTGATTGTGCTGCTGATGCACCAATTATTTGGTTTTTAAAACCATCATCGTACACTTTGTAGACAAGAGTGCTTGTTGCACGCGCAGGACCTCCAGAGGTTATGTTATCAATAATGCCAAATGTGTCAAACATAACATATTGGATGTTAACGATAAGAAGAAAAAAGGTTGTCGGTGAAATTTGCGGAAAAACCACAGTCCAAAATCGTTTAAAAGGACCAGCACCATCAATTGCTGCTGCTTCTATTTGGGAACGTGGAACAGATTGAAGACCGGCAAGAAAAAAGAGAAAATTATAAGAGATTTGTTTCCAACTGGCTGCAATCACAATAATAATCATTGCTTGAATGCCATTAATACGATAATTCCATATAATACCTATTTTCTGGAGAAAAAAAGGGACAATTCCGGCAGTTGGATGAAAGATAAACAACCATAATATACCTGCCAATACCGGAGCAACAGCATAAGGCCAGAGCAAAAGTGTTGTGTAAGCTTTTTTTGCGCGGATGACACGATCAACACAGACAGCCAAAAGAAGAGA
>NZ_JBHIRE010000120.1:0-888 GCF_042196885.1 Bartonella sp. AA86SXKL
TTTGTTATGCAGCAATGAGGTAAATGATGTTTGAATCCTTACAAGAACGCCTTGGCTTCATCCTGTCTCATTTAACAGGGCGTGGTGCTTTGTCGGATCAGGATGTCGCAGCGGCACTGCGAGAAATTCGTCGCGCTTTGTTAGAGGCCGATGTTGCACTTGATGTCGCACGTTCTTTTACTGATAGGGTTCGTGAAAAAGCTGTTGGGTCTGCAATTGTTAAATCAATTAAACCTGGTCAGATGGTTGTTAAGATCGTTCATGACGAGCTGGTTCATGTGCTTGGAAATGAAGGCGTTCTGAGTGATCTAAACGCACCAGCACCTGTTGTTATCATGATGATTGGTTTACAGGGTTCTGGAAAAACAACAAAAACAGCAAAGTTGGCAAAGCGTTTAACCCATAAGCACAATAAAAAAGTTCTCATGGCCTCGTTAGATACACGTCGTCCTGCAGCACAGGAACAACTGCGTCAATTAGGAGAACAGGCAAAGCTTGCAAGCTTGCCCATTATTGCAGGACAGTCCCCCGTCGATATCGCAACACGTGCGGTACAGGCAGCTAAACTTAGCGGTTATGATGTCCTGCTTCTTGATACGGCAGGGCGTAATCATATTGATGAAGCTTTGATGCTTGAATTAGTTGAAATTAAAGCTTGTTGCCGTCCTCATGAAATTATGTTGGTTGCTGATAGCCTGACTGGTCAGGATGCTGTCCATCTAGCACGTTCTTTTGATGAGCGTGTGGGAATTACAGGAATTATTTTAACACGTATGGATAGTGATGGACGCGGTGGAGCCGCCCTTTCAATGCGTGCTGTAACGGGAAAGCCGATAAAAGCAATCGGAATTGGGGAAAAAATAGACGATTTGGAAGAATTTCATCCTA
>NZ_JBHIRE010000120.1:921-1153 GCF_042196885.1 Bartonella sp. AA86SXKL
GTATTCTCGGAATGGGTGATATTGTTTCTTTGGTGGAAAAAGCTGCTGAAACAATGGATCATGAGAAGGCAGCTGCTTTTGCAAAAAAGATGCAAGCCGGAAAATTTGATCTTAATGATCTAGCAGATCAGTTGCAAAAAATGAAAAAACTTGGCGGGATGGGGGGCATTATGGGAATGTTGCCCGGTTTGGGAAAGGTAAAAGATCAAATTGCTGCTGCCGGTCTTGATGA
>NZ_JBHIRE010000121.1:0-809 GCF_042196885.1 Bartonella sp. AA86SXKL
CGATGATTTATTCCGTATTTATCGAAATTTTCTTCAACTTGGGCTGCAAGTTCCCGTGTTGGTTCTAGTATGAGAGTACGGGGCATACGCGCTCTTGCACGGCCTTTTTCAAGGAGAGTTAGCATAGGCAAAACGAAAGAGGCTGTTTTTCCAGTTCCTGTTTGGGCTATTCCTAAAACGTCTCTTCTCTGTAGTACATGTGGAATTGTACCACTCTGAATAGGTGTTGGAACAGTGTATCCAACTGACTTTACTGCCTTGATAACCTTTGCAGAAAGACCTAAATCATCAAAATTATTTAAAGGTGGTGTCATTTTTCTATCAATTGCTCTGCGATTTTAACTTCGCTTTTCAAATTCTTAGTAAATTAAGTATCCTACATTATAGAGAGGGGTAAGATGCCTTCATAAAAAAGTCAACTATAACGGACATACACGCATAGAGAGCATAATACAATAATTAATAGAGGAATTGTTCTGATAAAATACGTTCATCCCATGAATGGTTAGAGTCAAAAAGGATTGAGACTGTTACTTCTTTTGCCGTTGAAATAGTAACTGAATAGACAGATTTAACTTCAACATTATCGGCTGCTGCATTTACAGGACGTTTGTCAGATTCGAGCATATCAAAGCGTACTATTGCCGTGTTAGGAAGCAATGCTCCATGCCAGCGACGAGGACGAAAAGGACTAACGGGAGTAAGCGCCATAAGGGGAGCCATGAGAGGCAAAATAGGTCCTTGCGCTGATAAATTATATGCGGTAGATCCTGCTGGTGTGGCAACGAGGATACCATCGCAACTTAATT
>NZ_JBHIRE010000121.1:838-1148 GCF_042196885.1 Bartonella sp. AA86SXKL
CAATGCTGATACGAATTTTTGCTGCCTGGTAAGATTGACGAAAGAGAGATACTTCATTGATGGCGAGTGCTTCAATAGTTCCTTGACACTCAGCTTTTGCAATCATACGCAGGGGATGAATCTCCTTTTTATGTGCGACAGCAATGCGATTTGGCAATTTTTCTTCATGAAATTCATTCATAAGAAATCCTACAGCGCCTTGATTCATGCCATAAATAGGTTTTCCAGTGTTCATAACATTGTGTACTGTTTGTAACATTGTTCCATCGCCACCAATTGCAACAACGACATCAGTTTCTTCCAAAGAATA
>NZ_JBHIRE010000122.1:0-1135 GCF_042196885.1 Bartonella sp. AA86SXKL
TCTGTATCGCGCTTTTTTTCATTTTTTTATGAACCGGTGGCACGTCATCTTTTACCTTATTTTGGTGGCCTTTTAATCTGTCAGGCTCAGAAACGTGTTTATCAAGGTTTGCTTCTACAGCGTCGCCAGTCGCGGCGTGTTTTTATGCCTGCGCTTTTGCCACAAGCGCGTGAGAGCTCTCTCTCCTCTTGATTTTGAGGTTATGCATTGTCTCACGCTTTTGTTTAGTGCGTTCTTTAATGGGAGAACAGTTCTTCACGCAAAGCAAAAATGCTATTATGGTGCGAATTCACACGCTTTCTTGAAACAATTTCGACTAGAGTGCAACTCCATCCGATGATGGCGTCCGTGAAATGTATAAAACAAGGTCTGACCATCAATCTCCGTGCTTGTAAAGGGACAAATTGGCGCCCTCATTTTATTGGGCTGGCTTCCCATATGTCTCATGATGCTTGCATTGAGAGGGACTGTCAGAGGAATTGTCAATCCTTTTTACAGCACTTTCCATATGTTTATTTCGCTTGTGAACATATACGCAATGATCTTTTTCTGCTTGTGAATGCTAAGGTTTGTAGGAAGAAGCTTACTGTATTTTGGTTTTCCAAATAGATCAAAGTGTTGAATCTTCTTTATTTTGCCTTCGGAGAAGAAAAATGAATGGACATCATAATTGTTTTGGCAGTAATAACTGCTGTGAAATTTAAAGGTTGAGACGATATCCGTTTTGCTCTGTAATGAGGATTTGTGCGTTGGAGGGGTCTTTTTCAATTTTTTGTCGCAAACGATAAATATGGGTCTCTAAGGTATGAGTAACAACGTTTTCATTATAGCCCCAAATCTGTTCTAAAAGTGTTTCCCGATTGACGATTTGTTCATTAGTGCAAGAGAGATATTTAAGAATGGCAGCCTCCTTTTCTGTGAGGCGAATTTTATTGTTTTGTTGATCAATGAGGAGTTTTTGTCCAGGTTTAAAAGTATAAGGACCAATGTACAAAACAGCATCGTCATTTTGTTCATATTGGCGCAATTGGGCACGAATTCGTGCCAAAAGTACTGCAAAACGAAAGGGCTTTGTCACATAATCATTGGCACCTGTTTCAGGATCTAAAAGAGTATCGCAATTTGTGTCATAATT
>NZ_JBHIRE010000123.1:0-1135 GCF_042196885.1 Bartonella sp. AA86SXKL
TAATTTTTTCTGCTTTACGATCCGCTTGGCTTACATAATCTGCCGGCCCTTTCAAGGATACCTGCAAATTTTGCACTTCACCATAATCGCGCACTAAAGAACGCCCTGCTTTCATGGCGGCTTGCACCATGACATTCATGACTGCAGATTGCGGCATCTTTTATCCCTTATTTATCTTTTTCATTTGCACGACGCACATAAATCAATTCATTGGTGTCAACAATGATACGTTCGCCGGCGTTAATAAAAGGTGGTACAAGAATACGAATACCATTTTCAAGAATGGCAGGCTTATAAGAGGCTGTGACCGTTTGCCCTTTGAGGGCAGGGTCAGCTTCAACAATCGTTACACTCACCTGATCGGGAAGCGATATACCAATCGGTTTTTCTTGATAAAGTTCAACAGTTACAGTCATCCCATCTTGGAGAAAAGCAGCACGTTCACCAACAAAATCTTTTTGTAATTCAAGTTGTTCATAGGATTGCGAATCCATAAAAATTAAAGCATCACCTTGTTGATAAAGAAAAGTAAAATCCTTTTGTTCAAGACGTACTCTTTCAACCGTTTCGGCTGCACGAAAACGTTCATTGAGTTTTGTACCATCTATCAGATTTTTCATTTCAACTTGATTAAATGCGCCACCTTTTCCTGGTTTTACAGCATTGCATTTCACAGCGACCCATAAGCTTCCTTGATGCTCAATCACATTACCAGGTCGAATTTCATTGCCATTAATTTTCATCGTCTCTATCCAATTCCATTCTTGCAAAAAGTGCTCTCTTTTTACCCTTGAGAGAGATCACTTATCGTCTTTGCAGAGAAAAAAGCCTAAAAACTGCTTCCAAAAAACTTTTGTGTATTTTCGCTTTCAACCTTTGCAAGACCATAAAAAGCACTCAGACGCAAGGCTTTTAAAAATTTGCACAAAGATTTTTGTGAAAATTTATAGATTTGAAGCAAAAAACATCATTTTTCTGAAGCCTGTGTTAAAAAATAGGTAGAAGCTTTATGATTTCTTTGCGTGCTTCCTCTAGCTGTGCATGGTCCATACCTTCAAGCATCATTTCAAGATCAGGGGCTTGTATTTTTGCATGCTTTGCAAGCATATACCACGCTGCTGCTCTTACTATATCG
>NZ_JBHIRE010000124.1:0-1134 GCF_042196885.1 Bartonella sp. AA86SXKL
CTCAGCTTGTAAGGAAAGATTATCCGTTGCTTGAACATCAGAGCCTAGAATATTCAAATCTTGTCCAGAGAGAAGTGTCGTCGAGCCACCAGAGTTGACTTCTGATTTATGATGCATGGTAGCATCACCGTGTTCATCATGGTAATGGGTTTCTGCTGAACCGATCGTCAAGTTACCTTGTTCTGTAGCCATGGCAAGATCACCTCCGGTAGTGATCCCCACCCCTGAGGCTGTGATATCTTGTTTGGCAATCACCATTGCATTACCACCAGCAGAAAGCGCCTCGGTGTTTAAAACGGTCTCCACGCCGTCAACCGTTGTGCGCCCTGCATCTAAACGAATATTCTTCTCCGCAAGGAGAACAGCATCACCACCCGCCGCAAAATGCCCCCCTTGACTGAGGATATCCCCACCATGCACATGCAATTGGTGATTTGCCGCAATCCGCCCTGAATTGATAATCGTTGAATTGCTCGTATTTTGGCTGGTGATATTGACATCATCGCCCATGATCAAAGCCCCAGCAGAAACAAAAGAGGCTCTGTCTTTTTCGGGGATGTAAAGCACCGGTGCATAAACATCCATGCCCTTGACCTGTTGGCGCACATAAATCACCATCGGGGCTTCTAGGGATGCCAATTGTTCTTCACTCAAAGCCTCACCAAAAGGGAGATTGTGTGCTTTTGCATAGTCTGCCCCGACATCCAGCAAGGTTTTGACTTGTTCAATGGCATCACTTCCAGGAATAAAGGAACCTTTGCCCAAACCTTGACCAACAAGATCACGCATTTGTTTTTCAATCAATTCCTTTTCGAAATAAGCATCGCCTAAGAAAAAAATCTCTCTGTCAGGATTGTAACCAATTCTGTTCAAATAATAGGCTGAGCCATAAAACTTGCCAACATCAAGGAATTCTGCTCTAGTTTCATAAATGAAATTTTGATTGGGCAGCGTGCCCCCAACACCCCCCGATTGGGGTTTTGGTAAAGGAAGCCCCTCAGCAAGTTCCCCCGCATTATTGAGATCGACTGTTGGTGTAAAGAGAGCGCCAGCCCCTGTTAAACCACTTAAGGACTCCAGTGGATTGCCTTCAACTGCTTGTGCTTTAAAATGCGCATCCCCTGTAATCGAACC
>NZ_JBHIRE010000125.1:0-1134 GCF_042196885.1 Bartonella sp. AA86SXKL
TGATCAAATGTTGCTAAAGGACGGGAATCCTCACCAGCCTCTACAATGCGAATCCCATGATTAAATTCTATTGCCATCTTGCTCTCCAAATCAATGAAGAGAGAATAACAACCATCACCATGCTCCATAAGCCTGACACTGTCAGTCAAAAAAAGCCCTTTCAAAGGGCTTTTAAAGAGCGATAAAAGGACTTAAAAACATATAAGCCTGCTTATAGAACAGCTATCCATTTGACTTCTGTCGTATCTTGGTTACTTGTGCATCCATTTATTCTTTCCATAACCTTATAAGGACAGCACCATCGGCTCCAGCACCGCTTGGAGAGGAATCTCCATGAGAGCCAGCACCACCACCACCAAAACCACGCCCTGCTTTTCCTGAACTATAGGAACCTTGTCCTATCCCTCCAGCGCCACCTCTTGATGTATCACCCCCAGCATCACCTCCGTTACCGCTTGTCTTACTCGTAATTCCGCTTGTTCCAGCATAACCATTCCCGCCTTTAGCAAGTCCTAGGTGCTCATCCGTTGCCAAGCCAAAATTTCCCCCTACTCCTCCAGTACCACCACTTCCTGAATAGCAGCCAGTAACATAACCATTTCGTGAACTATAGTAACCAGCACTACCATAGTTTCCTCCTGTGGCGGTGATAAAATTCTTGCCAATGATTGTTGTTCCTCCAGACTTACCGTTTACACACTGCTTTCCCACAGAAGCTCCTCCTTTACCAATTGTGATATTCTCATGACCCTTTAAACTGGCTTTATAGCCATACCAGACTGAACAACCGGCACCACCACCACCTCCTCCTAATCCTGACAAATAGGCTCCGCCACCACTGCCACCTCCACCCCATGCTTGGATTTCGACTTTGGTTTTATCTGTCACCCAATCGGGCCATTCAATTTTTCCATCCTGCGTATACAGCAATTCAGCATCAGCAAGAGCCGGCCAATTCGTGATTTTATCGGTCAAATCTTTTTTAAGACTCTTTATTTGTGACAAAATGGCGGCATCCACTTGCGCTTTCGTATAAACAAGATCTCCATCCACTTTTAAAGGTCCTTTCAAGGTACTTCCATTTGTGCTTAAACTTGTCACCGTTTCACCATTATGAATAAGGCTAAACGACGA
>NZ_JBHIRE010000126.1:0-416 GCF_042196885.1 Bartonella sp. AA86SXKL
TGACGCCTGGAAGCCAATCACTAAACGAAGAAAGAAACAACATCATAATACAAAAAACCTCTTTAAATTAGAGAGAAACCCTTGGATAGCGATCAAGCAGTGCAGTCACAATATCTGATGAATAAAGACTATGGGATGATTTAATCATAAGGAGATCCCCATTGGAAATTTCTGCCAAAATAAGTGGTAAAATTTTTTCAATATTTTCAGCATAATGAACCTTAACGTATGCAGCCAAATCAGTGGCTAAAAACTTCATTGCCTCACCAAATAAAAAAACGGGATTAGCACCAGAGAGATATACTGGCTTTACTAAGTCACGATGGAGTTTTTCACTATAAGCCCCCAATTCCAGCATATCACCCAAAATAGCAATTCGCCTTCCCTCCACACCGACTGGCCCTATAGCAAGCAGA
>NZ_JBHIRE010000126.1:475-781 GCF_042196885.1 Bartonella sp. AA86SXKL
AGCTTTCATCAATTAAATAAAATTCGCCTCCACTTGGTAAAGACAATCGATAACGAACACCGCGCCCCTTTTGAGGAGAAAAATAGCTCAAAGAGAGCAAAACAGGTTCTAAATCAACACCAATGGCATCACAAGCAGCAATAACAGCCAAACTATTTTGTATAATATGTCGTCCAGGAGCACCAATTTTCATTGCCCTATCCTGACCAGAAATACTAACAATCATAGAGGAATAATCTGTTAAAAGACGTATATCTTTCGCCTGATAATCGGAATTTTTAGTCTCACCAAAGCTTAAGATCCTTT
>NZ_JBHIRE010000126.1:826-1127 GCF_042196885.1 Bartonella sp. AA86SXKL
TTTTGCTTTTTGAACTAAATAAGGAAAAAAATCATCATCCGCATTTAAAACAGCAATACCCTCCTCATCCAGTCCCTCAAAAATTTCAGCTTTTGCGTCTGCTATTTCCTCAAGATTTTTGAAGAAACCCATATGTGCTGCAGAAATATGCGTAATGAGAACAACATGTGGATGGACCAACTTAACCAAAGGGCGAATTTCATCTTTATGATTCATACCAAGTTCAAAGACACCATAATTACTCTCCGCAGGCATTCGCGCCAAGGTAAGCGGCACTCCCCAGTGATTATTCAAAGAAGCA
>NZ_JBHIRE010000127.1:0-1126 GCF_042196885.1 Bartonella sp. AA86SXKL
TACGTACGTACAACAACCACCAAAACCACCTTCGCCGCCAGTGCCACCATAAAGACTATCCCTCCCAGCATCGCCGCCACCCCAAGCCCATATCTCAAGTTCTGTCTCATCAGTAACACCTTCTGGCCAAGGAATGTCTCCACTTTCTGTTATAAGGATTTCAACAGGTTTTCTATATCCACTATCATTGCTACCATTATCATTTAGGCTATTGGCTTTGATTGAAGCCATGAGGTTGGCTGGTGAGATAAGTGCGTCTATTGTTTTTGTTCCATCAATCCAGTCTTGTTTGGCAAGAGGTTGAATGAGATCAACTTTTTTCTCTACACTGTGCGCTACATCTTGCGCTTTATTAGCTGCTGTTTGTGCAGTGGTAGCAATAGCTTTTGCATCCGTAGCATTTTTTTGTGCAACACTCGCCGTATCTAATACACTCTCTGCTGCCTCTTTTGCTTTAGTTGCTGTATGTGTCCCTTGTTGTGCACTTTCCTGTGCATGTTGCACATCATTTTCAATTTTATCAATTTTTGCAATCTGTGCACGTTCTTGAGGGGTTAAAATAAGGTGCTCATTCCCCTCTTTCATATTCTCCATATCAAATACATCTTTTTCTATTTTATCTGGATCATAGACTGATTTTAACATACCAAAAGACTTTGATATGGCAAAATAACTGATGGTATTTTTGAGATCTACCGGAGATATAGGATAATAAACACCTTCACTTCCTTTATACCATTTTTCTATTGTTGGCTGGGTAGAACTTAGCCACCGAAGCTTTGATCTTTCTTCTTCAGTCAAAATCTTTTTGGTAGGACCCTCATGCATATTTTCCATGGAAAACACATTTGATCTCACATTATCGGGATCATATGTAACCGCACTCATATCACCAATTCCTAAAGGTGATATTTGTATCCAACCATCCCCTGATAAAATCGTATTCTCATGGGCTTGCCCACTTGCTTTAATATCGTTAACAGTGATCTTATCTTTGTAGGCAAGTTTACCAATATCTCTCTTTGCAACCGCATCATCAGCTTTCTTTCCTTGAGCAGCGGTTGCAAAATATTCTACCTCATAAGCTGCTGCACTGCCCACTGAAATGGGTGCAAGAGCTTTACTA
>NZ_JBHIRE010000128.1:0-1124 GCF_042196885.1 Bartonella sp. AA86SXKL
AAGTTTATTCCCTCCATGTGCCTGTCCTTCTCTTTACGCATGAGGTGGAGAAACAGGATAGTGTTCGGCTTCATAAGCTTCAATTAATAATACAAGAGCCTCCATTTGATCAAATTCGGGAGTCCCCTCTTGAGGTTGATTATCAAACATTGCAGACACAATTTCTAAGGCTTCTTGATAATCTTGTTCAGTGCGAATAGGCTTGATGTTCATTTTTTAAATTTCTTTAAATGATATAATATCAATGGCATATTGTTTAAATTGTAACGGTTTTAAAATTAATTGCAAAGAAGACTATCCATGACCACACGTAATCCTAATCGTTGTCCTTCTCATCCAGGAGAAATTTTAGCTGAATCCTTAGAACATTTAAATGCAAGCAAAACCGAAATTGCTAGGATTCTTCAAATATCACGCCAGCACTTGCACGGTATCCTTAAAGGAGAACGTCCAGTCACAGCCGTAACAGCAGCTCGCATTGGTAAATTGTTAGGAAATGGACCAGCCCTTTGGCTACAGCTTCAAGCCAATTATGATACATGGCATGCCTTGAGGGACATTGATGTCTCTTCTATTCCAACACTAACAGCTAATGAAGTAGATACGCAAATGGAACATAGCCATTCGTAACCTTCTCCCCACCTTTAAAGACGAGGAGATAAAGCATGTTTCACCTTAAGCAGCTTTTACAATAGTTTTTTCTAAAACTTGCTTGGCTTCTTCAACAAGCGTTTTATAATGTTTACTCTCTTCTACTAACGTAAAGGCTTTAACAAGATGCATATGGAGAGGTCCATAAATGTAGACAGCTTTTTCAGTCGCTCCCATTTCATTCCAGTTGCTAGGAAAATCAAACCGTGTATCGCGGTCATTATCAATCAATTGATTTCTTAAATCATAAAAAGCTTTAACGAGAGCTTTTTTAAATGCGCGCACCGTGTCATTATTGCGCATATAAGTCATGAGTAAGGTTGCTTGTGGTTCATTGAGAATAGCAACTTCTCTCTTTTGACCGCCTTTACCGTCTCTTTTACTCACTTGGATTTCAAATCCAAGTGAACCAAACTCTTCAAAATCCTTACGATTATTGCGTACTAACTGTATAACTGTTTTATGCGTATTCC
>NZ_JBHIRE010000129.1:0-265 GCF_042196885.1 Bartonella sp. AA86SXKL
TCAAGTGGCGCGTTTAGCGCAATTGATGACAAGCTTTATTAATGGCGATGATGTGGTGCGGCAAAAACAGCGCGAGGGAATCGCACTGATGCGGGCTGCTTTAACATTGGCTGCTATTGTTTCTGTCGTGAGTACTTTCATGTCGGCCTATTTTGTCATTAATCGTTTTCACCGTGATGTACGCTCTTTAAAAATGTATCAATTGCTGCTTCATAGTGAAAATATAGCCCTTGAAGCTCGGGTAAAAGAACGCACACAAGAATTG
>NZ_JBHIRE010000129.1:286-1120 GCF_042196885.1 Bartonella sp. AA86SXKL
CGAGAAAGAACGACAACGTGTTGAAATGTTGTTGCAAGATGTGAGCCATCGTATTGGCAACTCTCTTGGTACGGTCTCTTCTTTGCTAGGGCTCCAATTAAATCGCAGTGACAATGAAGAGGTGCGTTCTGTTCTTGGTGCAGCACGTGACCGTATCCAGACAATCTCCACAGCGCATCGTCGTTTGCGTTTGAGTGATGATATGGAAACAACTTTATTGGCAGAGTTTCTCAGTTCGGTAGTGCATGATGTTGAATTGGCAATGCCTCTTGAATTGCGGGAAAATATCACCATTCACACGAACTTTAAAGAGTGCCGATTGTCTTCAAGAGATGCGACGACATTGGGCATTATTCTTGGTGAGTTGTTGACAAACTCCTTAAAACATGCCTTTCCTGATAAACGCTCTGGTGATATTTACATCTCATTTGGTCCTCAGAAAAATGGGCAACTGATGCTGATTGTGGAAGATAATGGTGTGGGCATGAAGAATCAAACGCAAGAGAAAAAAACAGGTCTTGGTCGGGTGGTCGTTGAACAGCTTTGTATGCAGTTTGGTGAAAAACCGCTTTTTGAAACTTCTGCTTTGGGAGGAACAAAAATTGTAATTCCTTTGCCCAAATTAACCCCCAATGCCTCAAAAGAAGCCTATGCTTGATTTTAAATAAAGAACCAGTGCATACATGGCAACACATTGATTTATGATAATAATTCATTGTTTCGCATGTTGAATGAGAATCTTCGAATACATTAAGATTCTCTTACTTCAAACCTGTGTATATTCCATCAATAAAAACTATTCGATGACACATTACAAGCTGAATTGGCGTGTGG
>NZ_JBHIRE010000130.1:0-1117 GCF_042196885.1 Bartonella sp. AA86SXKL
AGGTCCAAGCTGACCTGACCATTTGCAAATGTCATAGCGGGCTATCAGCACAAAAGATCCTGAACGAGACTGTTTCCAAATTTCGGCAATATTTTCTTCCTTAAAAAACCGCATCATAATCGGCGCATAAGGATCAACATTATACAAAACCATTCTATTTTGAACTTCTCGTGGAAGTGGCTGTTCAACCTTAGCACGAATAGAAGCTGGCAATCGTCCCTCACATGCTGTTAATATTCCAGTTGCAAACAAAACGTATATTATGAGGAATCTTTTGAATATCATCGAATAAAACTCCTATTCAACCCCTCACAAAAACAAGTTATGCTAGAGAACGGCCAACTTGAAGATATTTTTCCCGACGTTCTTGTTTAAGAACATCACCTTCTTTGCCAGCCATAGCCTCTAAAGCAAAAGAGATAATATCACCGGTCGCATCAATCACAGCCTCTTTTCCTCTATGTGCTCCTCCTAAGGGCTCCGGAATAATGCCATCAATAATATTTAACTGATAGAGATCTTGAGCAGTAATAAGCATATTCATTGCCGCATCTTTGGCACGAGTTGGATCACGCCATAAAATAGAAGCTGCTCCTTCTGGAGAAATAACAGAGTAAATTGCGTGCTCCAACATATAAACTTTGTTGGCCGCAGCAATTGCTATTGCACCCCCAGAACCGCCTTCCCCAATAACAACCGAAACAACAGGAACTTTTAAACGCAAAGTTGCTGCTGTTGATTGGGCAATTGCTTCTGCTTGACCGCGCTCTTCAGCACTGACACCAGGATAAGCCCCTGCCGTATCGACAAAAGTGAGTAAAGGCAAACCAAAACGATCAGCCATTTCCATAATACGTACAGCTTTGCGATACCCTTCTGGACGTGCAGAACCAAAATTGTAGCGCAAACGTGTTTGCGTATCATGACCCTTCTCTTGACCTATGTAAGCGACTGCTTCACCTTTAAAGCGTGCGAACCCTGCTTGGATAGCCTCATCTTCAGCAAACTTGCGGTCTCCTGCCAAAGGTGTAACATCACTGAGTAACCGTGCAGAATAGTCCATAAAATGGGGACGATCCGGATGACGAGCGACTTGTGTTTTTTGCCAAGGCGATAA
>NZ_JBHIRE010000131.1:0-1110 GCF_042196885.1 Bartonella sp. AA86SXKL
CTTTCACTCAAGAACAACAGAAAGAAATTTTATCAAACTCTCCTAAACTAAGAACACAGGTAAAGGCTTATTCTCAAAAACTCCATAACCGTCTCTCACCAAGTGATCTTCAGGCTATAAGTGAAAGATCTCATACAAAACTTGCTGAAAGTCTTGGCACATCAGTAAATCAAGCAGAAGAAATTGCACAAATCCTCACACAAACAAAAGACGTTGTCCAGATTCTTCAACAGCAGGAAAAACTTGGTCTGTATCAATCTATCATGAAAGGTGATGGCAAAGAGACTGCAAAAGTCAGCATGTCAGCAATTAAGGCAACGGAAGTTACAACAAAGTTCGAAGCATCCAAAGCAGTAGAACAGGCAGTTCGACCGCCAAAAGTTGAAACCGCAAAAGTAGTTTCAGTATCTTTCACTCAAGAAACGCAAAAAATGCTTATTGAAAAAGAAACACTTCCACCTCGTAGTTACGTGGACGTTGCTTCAAAGATTCGAGAAAGTGAAGTCGTTAAAAGCAGCATGCAAAAAATTAAAACTTTGTGTAGTGTTGTTTATGGCAATCCCGATATTTTGGAAGGCAAAATGCCGAAGATGGGAATTCCAGTGACAAATAAGAATGTCGAGGAGTTAGAAAAGTTCGCGCGCCAGGTTGGAAACTTTCCATCCTCTTGTGGTAAGATCGTTGGCTTCAGTTTTTTGGGGATAAAAAGTGAAGCACGTGCCCATGCTGAAGAGAATTTTTTGCCCTTAAGCCATGCTATTGTTAGTTACACACATAATGTAAAACAAGCAGAAAAGGATATTCTAGAAGCCTATTTTAAGGAACAAGAACGCTGTGCACAGTCGGTAGAAACACCCAGTGAAGAGATAACAAATCTACTTTCTTTCACTCAAGAACAACAGAAAGAAGTTTTATTAACCTCTCCTGAACTGAGAACACAGGTAAAGGCTTATTCTCAAAAACTCTATGACCGTCTCTCACCAAGTGATCTTCAGGCTATAAGTGAAAGATCTCATACAAAACTTGCTGAAAGTCTTGGCACATCAGTAAATCAAGCAGAAAAAAGTGCACAAATCCTCACACAAACAAAAGACGTTGTCCAGATTCTTC
>NZ_JBHIRE010000132.1:0-282 GCF_042196885.1 Bartonella sp. AA86SXKL
TATCGATTAATTTATGAGGGGAAAGATCTCTATTGGTGGCATCCACTGGTGTCAGGAAATTATCAAACAGTCCATCAAACACAATTTTCTGCGCGTGGACAAATAGAGATTTACGAAGATGAATTATCTTCTGAAGAAGATTACCTTCAATATATCACCGGCATTCTTTGTGAAGGCCGGTGATGAGATTATTTTACTCGGTGATTGATAATATTATATGGTTTAATTGATAGCAAATACTATGGTGACACTCACACTATAATTTAGTTCACCACTTGAAAA
>NZ_JBHIRE010000132.1:347-638 GCF_042196885.1 Bartonella sp. AA86SXKL
ATAATTGTCATCGTTTTCATTGATTTTAATAATTTTTCCTAATTTTAAATCAGCAGCCTCTGCTATAGTTTTTGCTTTTTCAATCGCTTCAGCAATAGCTTTTTTCCGTGCTTCTTGATAGAACGGTTTTGTATTGGCATTGGTAAAGGTAATGCCATGCACTGAATTGACGCCGAGCGCCATTGCTTGATCAAATATTTTACCGGCGTTGGAAAGATCACGAATGCGTACTGTTAAAGAATTTGAAACATGATAGACAATTCCATTGTTCTTTTTTTCGTGATCTTTGTT
>NZ_JBHIRE010000132.1:678-1109 GCF_042196885.1 Bartonella sp. AA86SXKL
CCATTATTCTTAAAAGCGTTTATAATATCATTCATAGATTTATTATTGTCCGCTAATGCTTTTTGAGCAGTTTTATCTTGTGTAACAACAGCGAGATTGATAATTGCCATATCTGGTGTTGCTTGATTTTCACCGGTTGCAGTAACCGTAATAGTTGCATTTTTCATTTTGCTTTCTTCAGCGTGTGTGATAGGTGAAGCTGCTAGCAGTGTGAGTGCTATCATAGCCATTTTAACTGGATAACTCTTCAACGGTTTGAAAATTACTTTTTTCATATCTCTTCCTTTTTTTTGTTGATTGACTATCTTTTCATTTTCTGGAGTTCTTGTAAAGAAATTAGGGCATTAGAAAAAAAAACCGATAAAAAAGAGAAAAAGGTGGCTTATAATTTGATTAAGCCCTTGTATCATAGAAAATTTTAGTTTAGAGAG
>NZ_JBHIRE010000133.1:0-326 GCF_042196885.1 Bartonella sp. AA86SXKL
TCAAATATCATCTCATTACCTTTCTATTTTTTATGTTATGTAAATGGGTGGGGGTGCTGGGAGGAGAGAGCACCCCCATAACGTCAAGCGGCTTGTGTCAAGATCTGTTTCATCTCTTGCTCTATTTCCTCTAAGAATATCTCAACTGCTTGATTGATCTGTTCAATTTGTTTCTCATCACGGTGGATACGTTTAATTTTCATGCGCAAACGAAGGGATCTGCCTACAAAATGCGGATCATAGCTGACAAAATCACACCATTGACGTCCTGTACATGCCATTTGGAATTGCATTTGTGCCTTATATTCAGGCTTGATAGTGCCATC
>NZ_JBHIRE010000133.1:348-1108 GCF_042196885.1 Bartonella sp. AA86SXKL
AAAGCGTAGATGCTTGGTGGAGTGTGGGCATTTGACTTCAACTAACCCCTCCTCCCCAATCAATCCATCAGGGCTTGCTCCAGCCATTTCTATGGTGGGATGTTGAATGAAACCACATTTTATGACCTCTGTGTCATAAATGATGGCATATTCTTTTAGTGCATCCTCTTCATGCTCAATGCCCCATTGCATAGCTGGTGTTAGATAAGATTGGCTTATTTCCTCTGTTAATCGCTCTGTCATGAGTTTGATTTTGTACTCCTCATATTTGCTAGTAGGTGTTCCTTTGGCTGTTTTACTGAGCACATTGTAAATGTTTGAAGCAGTGACTTTGCCTAATCTTGCTTGAAACCACTCTGCTGTTCTTTGCTCCATGTTACACCGCCGTTTGCTGTTCTTGTTGTGAGAGAGATTGCTCTGCTTTTGCCATTTGTTTGTTTCGTTTATCTTTCAAAAGATGCAATACCGTTTGAGCCTGTCCATCAGACATATCGGCAAGATTGTTGACTTTGGCATAAGCAAGTATCTTGGTTTCTTCTGTTTGGGTTTGTGCCATGAGTGTTCTGATCTCACTGATCTGCTGCGGAAATGCACTTGTGAGAGGCACGTTCCCATCCGTATCATCATCTGCACTCACGACATTAAGAAGCATGCCTAACAGATATCTGCGTGCATAGGTGATAGCAGAGCCAACCGCTTGTATGTTTGATTTACATCCTTTCGTATCATGAGGAAATTTTCCTTCTGTTGCTATTTTATT
>NZ_JBHIRE010000134.1:0-1098 GCF_042196885.1 Bartonella sp. AA86SXKL
ATCAACATTCTCAGGCATCTCATGATACTGACCACCGTCAAATTCTTCATATTCTCTTGTACCATCATCATATTCGTAAAGATTGTAAAAATACTCTGCTACCCCTAATCCCCATGGGGCATGCCCCACCGCCGTTGCAACGAACTTTTTTCCCCCCTTCTGTTTACGTTTTTTTAAAAACATCTGGTTTAATATCCCCTATCTAAATCCATAACTTTACCAATGGGTTTATTTGCCTCAAAATGGACCGTACAGAAGCGTTTTTAATTTCAATGTGGTTTTCTATCACAAAATCTTTAAATCGCTCTGTACGGTGCCTTTCTGTCAATTTAAACGCATATATATTCTCAAAATCATCAGCAAACTTCACTACTTTGCTGTTTTTTCGGATCCATAAGTGTCTTTAAGCGTAGATCGCTGTTGCAAGTTGATTGAAGCTTTCTGAAAGGTTATTTGCGAAATTGTTTGACGGTGGTTTATAACATGCGCTTTCATATAGTTTTTTCACTTCTGATTTTTTGTGTTTCTTAATTACCAATCCATATTCTGGATGTGTAATCCAATTATCCCAAGCGCTTTGCCAATCGCGTTCATTTGCATTGTGACATGGATTGGTTTTTGAAAAGCGTACAAATTTTTCAAATTCTGATAAGGCTTCATCATGCGTTAATCCTTGTTCAGTTGCGTATTGAAAATCGGGTTTGAAATCTTCTAGTATTCTTTCAACTTCTTGTTTTTCCCTTATTTTCTTTGTTCCTTCAAAAAAGTTTGCTTTCTCTGGAAAATAAGCAGGCATTATCTTATCAACGATTTCTGAAAGTTGTTTTCCAACCTTTTTAACTTTTCGTGAAGGCAATTTCGCAATCATCGCTTCGTTAATTTGCCATCGGTTGTTAACTTCGTTTGAAAGATTGATATTTTGCTCGCGAATGATTGGTTGTTTGGTTTCTATCGTTTTGATTTGTTCTGATTGAACATCATCACACTCGATTGCCGTTTCAACCAAATCGTTTGTTTCTAAATTTTCAAAATCAATTTCTCTTTTTGATAAAATAATATTTTTATTTTTTTTGTTATTGTTAATGTTAATGTTATTGT
>NZ_JBHIRE010000135.1:0-1095 GCF_042196885.1 Bartonella sp. AA86SXKL
TAATTTAGAAACGGTTCCTTCTAAATATTTAAAGGTTCGTCCAGGGGCACGTTATTTTCATTCGATTCGGTTATTACAACGTGTTAAAGAACTGGATCCGACAATCTTTACAAAATCAGGAATTATGGTTGGTCTTGGAGAAGAACGAAATGAAATTCTCCAATTGATGGATGATTTACGCTCTGCAGATGTTGACTTTATGACAATTGGGCAATATTTGCAGCCTACGCGAAAGCATCATCCAGTTATTCGTTTTGTGCCTCCCGAAGAGTTTGAGTCTTTTGCCAAAATTGGTAAAGTGAAAGGTTTTTTACATATGGCTTCCACTCCTCCGACGTGTGCCTCTCGTCCTGCGGGTGATGTTTTTGCAATTTTGCAAAAAGCGCGTGATGAAAAATTTGCTTTACAGAGATAGTTATGCCAACTTTTACAACACATCGGCAAATTGCCCATAGTGCCCGTGAAATGTTTGATCTTGTTGCAGATATTGAATGCTATCCTGAATTCTTACCAATGTGTGAGGCTTTAATAGTCCGTTCTCGTAAAAAATGTGAGGAAAAGACTTTGCTTCTTGCAGACATGACAGTTGGCTATAAACTTGTCCGAGAAACTTTTACAACTCAAGTCTTTCTTCAACCGAAGGAAAAACGCATAGAGGTTAAATACATTGATGGTCCATTCAAATATCTTGAAAACCGTTGGGCTTTTCATCATACTGAGAAGAGCAACATCTGTAATATAGAATTTTTTATTGATTATGAATTTAAAAGTAAAATGCTTGGATTGGTAATGGGCTCAATGTTTGATATTGCTTTTCATAAATTTACCGATGCTTTTGAAAGGCGTGCTCATAGGATTTATGGTTCTCCGGTAATATAATTTATTCAGTTAAATTTATGATATCTGTCATATATCATGGGATGTGATTGTAGTGATGTGTCATCTGGAAATCAGAGAGAGAAGGTATCATTGCAGAGATTCCAAGATCAATTTCAAAGCATTTTTAACAGTTGCATGACGGATAGCCTTGCGATCAAGATTGCCAAAGCGCATTTCTGTGTACAGAGTTTTATGATTTTTATAAGCAACTGCGAA
>NZ_JBHIRE010000136.1:0-239 GCF_042196885.1 Bartonella sp. AA86SXKL
GACTTTTTGTTTTGTTATTTCTATTTGCTGTGTTGTTTTGGCTCTATCAGTCCCTTTATATTGTTCAGCAAAATGAACAAGCGGTAGAGTTGCGTTTTGGTGTGCCTAAGACAGAAACTATCGGTGATGGTTTGCATTTTCACTTTTGGCCAATTGAGACCTATATGAAAGTACCTTTAACGGAAAAAACAATTGCGATTGGTGGTCAGCCGGGGCAGAGACAACAAAGTGACGGCTTG
>NZ_JBHIRE010000136.1:313-1092 GCF_042196885.1 Bartonella sp. AA86SXKL
TTTTATTTAATGTGAATGATCAAGAAGGGACGGTTCGTCAGGTTGCTGAGAGTGCAATGCGTGAAGTCATTGGTTCAAGGCCTGTTGATGATGTTTTACGTGATAAAAAAGAAGAAGTTGCAAGTGACGTTAGAAAAATTATTCAATTGACTGTAGATAAATATCAACTTGGTGTTGAAATAAGCCGTGTGTCGATCAGTGAAGCTGCTCCTCCTACCAAGGTTGCTGCTGCGTTTAATTCTGTCCAGCAAGCAGAACAGGAGCGTGGGCGAATGATTGAAGAGGGAAATCGTGTGCGTTTTAATAAGATTGGTTTAGCCAATGGTGAGGCTTCACGAACGCGGGAGATTGCAAAAGGTGAAAAAGCACGAATGGTTGAGGAGGCAACAGGGCGTGCTGAGCGTTTTCAGGCTATAGCTCGTGAATCTGCAATTTCACCAGAGGCCGCTCGTTATCGTCTTTATATGGAGACGATGGGGCGTATTTTTTCTTCACCAAATAAGTTAATTCTTGATCAAACGAATTCTCCAGCGGTGCCTTATCTTCCTTTGAATGAATTGTTGCGTAGCAATTCATCAGAAAAAGTGAAAACAAGATCAGCGCATTCTGCATCGTTGTTGGATAATCACATTTCTGGAGGACGCTAATGATGCAGCAGTCTCGTTTTTTGTTTATGTTGAGTGCTATAGTGCTTATTTTCATGGTTTTGTGGATGTCCGTTTTTATTGTCTATCCTCGTCAGCAAGTGGCAATTAAACGTTTTGGGCAAATTGTTAAAG
>NZ_JBHIRE010000137.1:0-254 GCF_042196885.1 Bartonella sp. AA86SXKL
GGCGGGGCGATTAAGATGATAGGGCGCGTGGAAATCGCGCCTTTGGGTCATGACAACACGACAGATTAAGATTGTACCAAAGCTTATAGCGATTTTTACAGGTAAGGCGGCGGTGCGTGCTGCTTGGGGAGGACGAGGATCTGGAAAGACAAGATCCTTTGCTTTGATGGCGGCTTTAAAAGGCTATCAATTTGGCATGGGAGGAATATCAGGCACTATCCTTTGCGCACGTCAGTTTCAAAATTCTCTCGCAG
>NZ_JBHIRE010000137.1:322-1089 GCF_042196885.1 Bartonella sp. AA86SXKL
ACTATAAGGTTGGAGAATCTTCGATTAAGTCGATTGATGGTCGTATTGCTTTTCAGTTTTCGGGACTAGATCGTAATATAGCCAGTATCAAATCCAAGGGGCGCATTTTGCTCTGTTGGGTTGATGAGGCAGAGCCTGTGACAGAGACAGCTTGGCAAACGCTTATACCGACTTTACGTGAAGAAGGTGAGGGGTGGAGAGCAGAGTTATGGGTAACGTGGAACCCCTTACGAGATAATGCACCGGTTGAAAGGCGGTTTCGCTTTTCAAACAATGAAGCCATTAAGCGTGTAGAGATCAACTGGTCAGACAATCCGAAGTTTCCCAAGATCTTGAATGAAGCGCGGCTTGATGATCTGAAGAATCGTCCAGAGACCTATAAACATATATGGGAGGGGGCTTATCTTACCGCTATTCAAGGCGCTTACTATCAAAAGGAAATGTTAGCAGCCGAGCAGGAGGGACGGATAGGGCGTGTTGCACGTGATCCTTTAATGCAGATGCGTGCCTTTTGGGATATTGGGGGCACGGGTGCCAAGGCAGATGCGACGGCGATATGGATAGCGCAATTTGTTGGCAGAGAGATCCGTGTTTTGGATTATTACGAAGCACAAGGGCAGCCGTTATCCGAGCATATAGGCTGGTTACGTCGCAATGGCTATGAGAAGGCATTGATGGTTCTTCCCCATGATGGCGCAACAAGGGACCGTGTACATAATGTGAGTTTTGAGAGTGCGTTAAGTGATGCGGGCTTTGAAACGCAAGTG
>NZ_JBHIRE010000138.1:0-326 GCF_042196885.1 Bartonella sp. AA86SXKL
AAAAACGTTTAGAAACAAGCTTTTCAGCGGTAAAGGCCTGCACAGTGCGAATGGCGCTGACCTGTTCAGTTGCTAAAGCGTTGGCATCTGCAATACGATCTTGCGCAGCGCGTGTACGTGTACGAACCTTGCGCCCAAAGACAACTAACGGAATAGCAACAAAAGGGATAGCAAGCAAAACAAGCGAAGACAATTTGGCATTGGTGATAACCATCATAACAATCGCTCCAATCACCACAATCAGATGACGCAAAGCCGTAGAAGCGGTTGAACCAACAGCCAATTTTATTTGAGTGGTATCTGTTAAAAGCCGTGAAACAAGTTCA
>NZ_JBHIRE010000138.1:388-1087 GCF_042196885.1 Bartonella sp. AA86SXKL
ATAATATGCACAAAAACATCACGCCGTAAATCGGCAACAATCCGTTCTCCTAAAGTGATGACACAGTAATAACGGCAGGCTGAAGCAAGTGCAAGCAGCAAAGCTAAAACAAACAAAAGAGCGAAGTAAAAATTAATATGGCCATGACTTGAAGTAGAAAAGCCATGATCAAGCATTTGACGGATAGCAACAGGCAAAGTAAGAGTCACGAGAGCAGCAACAGATAAAGCAATAAAGGCAAAGACAAACAACCAGCGATAGCGCACAAGATAAGGACTAAAAGTTGTAAGCGAAGAGAATGAAGGCTTTGTATGGAAAAATTTTTTAGCTTTTTCTGAATGATTGAAAAAATTCATAGGGTTTCTCTCACTTATAAGATTGTTTATAACTCTTGATGCGATAATGCACTTTGAACACTTGTTTTTTGATACGTGCTCAGTTATATAGAGGATACTTCAACCAATTTATCAAAAAGACGAAGCAAGCGCACTTAAAAAAGTGAGCAAGTGTCATTTTGTTTTATAAAAGTAGAAAGTTTGCCACATGAAAGCCAATATTCATCCCGACTATCACAAGATTACCGTTGTTATGACGGATGGCTCCCAATATACGACACGTTCTACCTGGGGAAAAGAAGGGGATGTTCTTAATTTGGACATTGATCCAAGAACGCATCCAGCTTGGACAGGTGGATCTCAA
>NZ_JBHIRE010000139.1:0-1079 GCF_042196885.1 Bartonella sp. AA86SXKL
CTTTATCTTTGCTGCTTCGTTTCTTGACCATCTTTCCAACCACATAAATGGGCTCCCTGCTTGTTATGCTTCAAAATATCTCTTGCAAGGTTGGAACTGATGACCGCAACATCCTTATTATCCAAATAAATGGGCAACCAGCCACCACAAGAAACAGACCTATTTGCCGCGCACCCAACGAGAAAGTTCAGAGCGCACACCAGCATCACTTTTTCGATTAACTTCATTTTCTACCTCAAGACGGGTTGTTGCTGTCTTTAAAGCATTCTCTGTTTGCTTTTGCCGTTCGCTTTGCTTGCCAAGCTGAAATGCCTTGGCTAAAGCCATAAAAAAAACGGCTAAAGCCGCTGTAAACATAAGAGAATATTTCTTTAGCCAAAAAATCATAAGCGTTGCTCCCCAAACCGCTTGGCGACAATCACTATGCCCGTTACAGCCGCTAAAACCATGATACCTGCTAAAGCCCATTGCACCGGACCATTGCCAACCAACAAGCCTCCAAACCCCGAACAAGACCCTATAATCGGGGCAAGTGCTTCTATCTTTAAAAGACCGCTTGCTGTTTTCGTTTCTACCCTTTGATAATTCGAAGAAACATAAGCCCCTTTTACCCATAATCCCGCTTCTGCTGCTCGACGGTTGGCTAAACCCGCAAGAGGCTTCCCACCGACCTTATTCCATTTCTGTAATTCTAAGGGTACGGCTTCATAATCCCCTTGATTAAGCTTCTTCAACAAGGTTGACTTGCGAAAAGCAGCTGTTCCTACATTATAGCAAAATGAGACCAATGCCGCGAATTGGCAATCCGTTAACGAAACCGTGACCGATTCCTCTACCGTCTTCTCAAATTGCTTTAAGTCTTCACAAAGGATTTCTTCCGCTTGCTTTTGGCTAATACACATGCCTTTTTTGACAAGGGGGTGACCCGCATTGCTGGTGTGACCATAACCAATCGTCCAGATACATGCCGTGTCTCTATATGCCTCTAAACGCAAACCTTCCCATTGTTTGATAAGCTCTAATCCTTCTTTCGATATCTTTCTCATCTGACGCTCCATAAAAAAAGCCCCACAAAAGTG
>NZ_JBHIRE010000140.1:0-1076 GCF_042196885.1 Bartonella sp. AA86SXKL
TTAATCTGACTACCATTAATCGCATCATGTGACTCATCACCAATCTTACCATTGGCTACATTATGAAGTCCAACAGGTGTGGAATCTTTTCCTTTCCCTAAAGTCACACTCGCATAATTAATAGTGTTATTGTCATCATCCTTTTTATCATAATGAACAACCGCTGAATCATCTGACTGAAGACTGTTGGAAAGATCCTTTAAACCTTTTTCAAGCTGACCCTTATTAACGGCATCATTGTTATCTTTTGCATCCCCTACGCCGGAAATCACCCGATTCACACCGCTTGTATTCGCAACATTAATTACAGTACCATTTGTTTCCTTACCAATAGTAATAGGATCAGCGTTTTTATCCTGCTTAATAAGGCTATCACCTTCCACTTTGGTAACCGCATTATTAATTTCTTTGGTAATCTCTTTATGAAGATTTGTGAAAGAGGTACCTACACCGGTAAAGGCAGAAACTACATCATGATAGTCTTTATCTTCTGTTTGACCATCTTCCTTGACAGCCTTAACCGTGAACGTAGGAGCCGTCCATTTACCTTCTGCATAGCTAGCATTACCACCAAAAGTCTTTGCAACCTCACTGCCCAGTGAATAAAGTTGACCACCTGTAATAGCATCACTGGAACTTTCTGAGACTGCTCCATCTAAAAGAGACGTAATCTTACTATTGGTTTTGCTATCTTTTTCTCCATGCGTTGCTACAAAGGCCTCTTTACTCCTATCCCACAACAAGGCATCACCTTGAACTTCTTGTGTAATATTCGTGATTTTCTCTTCAAACTTCTTAACTTCATTCGTTAGATGAGTATTCACATTCTTCACACTTGTATCAAGACCTTCAAAAGCACTCCCAACATTATCATAGCTAGTTTCTTCTACAGCACCATCTTCAGAAAGCTTAGATAATTTATAGGTTGGTTCTGTGAAGGCTCCATCACTAAACTTTGCATTTCCACCTAAAAACTTAGCTACATCCTCACCAATTTTGTTAATCTGACTACCATTAATCGCATCATGTGACTCATCACCAATCTTACCATTGGCTACATTATGAAGTCCAACAGG
>NZ_JBHIRE010000141.1:0-326 GCF_042196885.1 Bartonella sp. AA86SXKL
TCGAAGACATTTATAGAACGCTTTAACATCGTAATTTAACAAATTGCATATAGGGCATTATAACGCACATATAACACTTAAGATTGAGTATCATGAAAATAGTAACGTGGAATATTGCTGGAATAAAAGCACGGCATGAAACATTATATCAATGGCTACAGCAAAATCGGCCTGATATAGTCTGTTTACAAGAAATCAAAAGTACCGATGAGAATTTTCCACGCGATGCAATTGAAAGCTTAGGTTATCACATAGAAACACACGGACAAAAAAGTTTTAATGGGGTTGCGATTCTCTCCAAAAAAACACCCGATGAAGTTATCCGC
>NZ_JBHIRE010000141.1:378-736 GCF_042196885.1 Bartonella sp. AA86SXKL
AACAAACACGTTACATTGAAGCCGTTTATTCAACAAATAAAGGTGTTATTCGTGTTGCATCACTCTATCTTCCGAATGGTAATCCCATCAACAGCGAAAAATATCCTTATAAAATGGAATGGATGGAAAGATTGTATACACATGCAAAATCATTGCTAAAATATGAAGAACCTCTTGTTCTAGCTGGCGATTATAATGTCATCCCGACCCCATTGGATGCAAAAACCCCTAAAGAATGGAGTGATGACGCCTTATTTCTTCCACAAACAAGACAAGCATTCCAACGCATTATTCATTTGGGTTTTTATGACGCTATTCGTAATGTCACAGATACTCCCTCATTCAGCTTCTGGGATTT
>NZ_JBHIRE010000141.1:808-1076 GCF_042196885.1 Bartonella sp. AA86SXKL
CTTTTATCACCAGAAGCTGTCGATCAGCTTATTTGCGCTTATAGCCAAAAAGAAGTAAGAGGCTACCAAAAACCATCTGACCATACTCCCGTTTGGATTGACCTTAATTTCAATTAACTAAAGTATAATAACTGTTTCATTGAGATAATAAAAAAATATCCCAATGAGAATAATAAATATGTTACACAGCCTATGGTAATCCAAAAAAACAAAAAGAAATCGTAAATGCATGGAGTAAAGAATGAGAAAATCACTTTTAATATTCATT
>NZ_JBHIRE010000142.1:0-1069 GCF_042196885.1 Bartonella sp. AA86SXKL
CATATATCCTGTAAAAATGTTTGCATGCTCAAAACCTTATACTGAATGATTATCGCAAATGACACCTTACTCAGCATAAAACATGAGTACACTTCCAATGATTATCCATCACAAATTTTGCTCAAAGCCATTTTAGAACTATGCAAAATCTTCTGTATATTACCCATTGATCAACAAAAATGATTAAAGAAGATAAAGTTTATAGGAAAGAAAAAACCATACTCCGAAATAAAATTGTCTCAAACATTGCACTTGAAAAAAATAATAGACCACCACCAACACACTCAACGCTTAAACTTCCCAAAGAAGACATCGCGGAAAAAAGAAAGTTAAATGAACAGCTTCTTTAAGCAACTTTATGGTGCTGAAAAGAATTCCAATCTTCTAACTCTCCGCTTGGTGTCAAAATACCATGACACGAAGTGAGATAATGAGGAATTAATTCCAGCGCTTGAAAACGATGTTTTTCATAAGGACCAGGCATTGCTAAATTTTTTGTGAGACTGCTTGAAAAACCAAAACGCTGATAAAATGCACAATCACCGACAAGAAAAATAGCACCGTACCCCATTTTTTTTGCTGTTGCAATCGCATGCCGCATAAGAGCAGACCCTATCCCAATACCGGAGCATTCCGCTGCAACAGCAAGAGGTCCCAAAAGTAAAGCATGCTGTATTTCATTATGTCCTTTATTAAATTGAACATGCCAAAGACGCACACTGCCCACAAGTTCTCCAAGCGTATTTTTAACGACAAAGGAAAGTCCACAAGCAGCCAACCGCCCACGACGTAAAACTTCTGAGGATTTACGCTTACGTCCCTTTCCTAGTGTCAAATCAAGTAAATGCTCCCGATGAGGTTTATCAGCTTCTTGCTCCGATGCGAGTGTAAAAAATGCATCATCTTTTGTTTGAAAATAAATCATATTCATGTTTGTCACCACCCCCACTTGTAGCTCTTTATACCATCTTATAAAGGAAAAATTCAAATCACATAGGATGGTAAAGGCTCAAAACCATTAAATGCAACAGACGCGTAAGTCGCCGTATAAGCACCAGTCCCATGAATT
>NZ_JBHIRE010000143.1:0-778 GCF_042196885.1 Bartonella sp. AA86SXKL
CTTTTGCGTGTTTTGGATGCTCGTCATAGCTTAGCGGTAGCAGCTGCTCGTTTTTATGGTTCTCAACCTGAAACTGTCGTTGCTGTGACTGGGACAAGTGGAAAAACATCAGTTGTCTCTTTTCTTCGGCAAATTTGGACAAAGGTTGGATTATGTGCTGCGAGTATAGGAACGCTAGGTGTTGTTTCTCCTAAACGAAATGATTATGGTTCTCTTACAACACCTGACCCGGTCTTCTTGCAGCGTCTTCTTTCTGAAATTGCTAATGAAGGTGTTACACATGCAGCCCTTGAAGCATCTTCGCATGGGCTTGATCAGTGCCGACTTGACGGAGTACGTCTTACTGCTGCTGCCTTTACCAATTTAGGACGTGATCATATGGATTATCACACCAGCGTAGAGGATTATTTGCGTGCTAAAATGAGGTTATTTGATACACTTTTACCTCGAGATGCTTCTGCTTTGATTTTTGCGGATGATATTTATTCGCAAAAGGTTATTGATACCCTCACACAAGCACGTCGTCATGTTTTAACAATTGGGCGTAAAGGGCAATTTATCACTATTAATCGTATTGAACATCAACGTTCGAAACAGTGTGTTGAATGTCGTTTGGAAAACAATATCTACACATTTAATTTACCTTTAGCGGGAGATTTTCAAGTGAATAATGCACTTATGGCGGCGGGACTTGCGATTTCAACAGGTATATCACCTGATAAGGTATTTCGTTCTCTTGAAACTTTGCAGGGAGCACCTGGTCGTTTAGAGTTGGTTG
>NZ_JBHIRE010000143.1:810-1068 GCF_042196885.1 Bartonella sp. AA86SXKL
CTTAATGCTTCTGTTTATATTGATTATGCACATAAACCGGAAGCTTTGGAACTAGTGCTGCTTTCTGTTCGTCCCTTCACGCAAGGGCGTTTAATCCTTGTTTTTGGTTGTGGAGGTGATCGCGATCAAGGAAAAAGACCTTTAATGGGAAAAATTGCAGAAAATAAAGCTGATATTGTTATTATAACGGATGATAACCCTCGCACGGAAATGCCAGCGAAAATACGCAAGGATATTTTACAAGCAGCGCCAAAAGCC
>NZ_JBHIRE010000144.1:0-1061 GCF_042196885.1 Bartonella sp. AA86SXKL
CAAATATCATTTGGGAACCTCGGCTGATCTTGAATTTGATGGTAAAAAAGTTCATTTATCGCTTTTGGCTAATCCATCTCATCTTGAGATTGTTGATCCTGTTGTTATTGGAAAGGCACGCGCTAAACAAGACCAACTTATTGGGCCTACACGCACTGATACACTGCCATTAAGTGAACGTTCAAAGGTCTTGCCCTTACTTATTCATGGTGATGCTGCTTTTGCAGGACAAGGTGTTATTCAAGAAACTTTTGGTCTTTCTGGTCTAAAAGGTTATCGCGTTGCGGGTTCAATTCATTTTATTATCAATAATCAGATTGGTTTTACAACAAATCCACGCTTTTCGCGTTCTTCACCTTATCCATCAGATGTTGCAAAAATGATTGATGCACCGATTTTCCATGTGAATGGTGATGATCCCGAAGCAGTTGTCTTTGTTGCAAAATTAGCGACAGAGTTTCGTCAAATTTTCCATAAACCAGTGGTAATTGATATGTTCTGTTATCGTCGTTATGGGCATAATGAAGGCGATGAACCTTCCTTTACACAGCCGCTTATGTATAAGGCTATACGTAACCACAAAACGACTCTTCAGCTTTATGGTGATCAGTTGATAGAAGAAGGGGTGATTACTGTAGAAGAGATTGAACAGCAAAAGAAATTATGGCGTGATAAACTTGAAGTTGAGCTTGAAGCAAGTACTTCTTATAAGCCAAATAAAGCTGATTGGCTTTATGGTAGCTGGACGGGTCTTAAAGCTTCCAATAACGTTGATGAGCAACATAGTGGAACGACGGGGGTTGATTTAAAAACTTTAAAGGAAATTGGTGAAAAACTTGTCGAAATACCAGCGGATTTTCATGTTCATAAAACAATTCAACGCTTTTTAAACAATCGTGCTAAAATTTTTGAAACCGGTGAGGGGGTTGATTGGGCAACGGCTGAAGCTTTGGCTTTTGGTTCGCTTTGCTCAGAAGGAGCACCAGTTCGTCTTTCTGGTGAGGATGTTGAACGTGGAACTTTTTCACAACGTCATTCAGTTCTTTCTGACCAAGAAAATG
>NZ_JBHIRE010000145.1:0-1060 GCF_042196885.1 Bartonella sp. AA86SXKL
AGTTATGGAATTCAATGAATTTTCCTTCAACGTCACGGTCGCTGTTGCTTTTTCGTTTTCCAGCGTGTTGAGGATGATAGGAGTCCTGACAGGCTTTACATTTTTTTCTTGTAGGATGAGGTTTTTATTGTCCCAATCCCATTTGTCTCTATTTAAAGCGCGGGTAACTTTGCCATTACATCTTGGTGGTTTTTTGGGGCCAGTAAGAGAGGCGCAGCCTGTAAGGGCAATTATCAGGATCATAACAAAAGTTATTTTTTGTTTCATTTTTTTAAACTCATAGATACTTTTAAATACAACGCATGAACTCATAGGGAGTGCATGGGGGATCTTGTTCTGAATACATCTTACAAAATGCACCATGAAACATTTTGATTGGTCTTGTGAAACGGTGGTATCAACTGTTTCATGCAATATACACGGTGTGTGCGCATAACAGCGCACACACCGTGAAGATAAGAACTAGGGTTCTTTTAGGAGGTGTCTGTCATTAAAATCGACCACGACCATTCCCTCCTATTTTTGCCGCTTTGGTTGCGGTTCCTCCTGCACCATAAAGTGTTGATGCTGCACTTTTTGCCGCGTTTCTTCCCGTTTTAGCGCCGCTGGAGAGCATCGTGAAAATCTGTCCTCCTGAAGATATACCAGCGTTAAAGTATGGACCTCCACTGGAGAGTGCAGAGGCAATGCCAGGAAGCGCACGGAAAAGAATAGCGCCTACTATGGAGATAACGACGACAGGGGGAAACAAAAAATAGATTGACTCATATGTTCCATTGAGAACAAACAGAATAATTTTGCACATAATCGTCCCAAGCATGATCACTAGAACTTGCAAAATGGTAAAATTGACCAGCGTTGTAATCCACGCATCGGTAAATTTTCTGGTTGCATTGAACAAATAGAGGCTAATGAAAAGAGGTCCAAGACCTATAATCATCACAAGTGCAACCTGTGCAAACATTTGGACAACAAAACCACCGATACAAAAGACAATAACAGCACAAATCATTAAAAAGCCAAGAAGGCCAACCAAGATTTTCTCAAAGAACCACGCTCT
>NZ_JBHIRE010000146.1:0-919 GCF_042196885.1 Bartonella sp. AA86SXKL
GAGGTCCTGCAACGCTTTGCGGTTTAGCGGTTGAGATTTCAGAGAAAACAGGTTTAGCAGAAAAGGTCTCACCGGTACGGATTGGTCCGCATTTGAAACCTGCAAGTCCAGATTTTTGGTAGCCCCCCCATTATTTCCATCACCCTCTTCGCCCCTTTTACGGGTTCGGGGTGGTCCCTGTCCTGTGTAGTTTTTTCAAACTCTTTCCCCCTTTGACTAAACACTGCCCCTCGAAGAAATTATCCCTCAAAGAGCCCCCTTCATCCCCTTTCAGGGGTTTGGGATTATCCCCCTGTCTTAGTGCAGTTTCTTTAAGCTCTCTTCTTTGATTAAGCACTTTCCCTCGAATAAGGTCGCTCTAATAAGCGTTTTCCCCAATAAGTATGCTTCAGCGAGGCTTTCCCTCGAAGATGAGGCAGCCTTTTAAGCAAGCTTTTAAGCAAGGTTATTGCGGTGGATGATCATCCGTCAGATTTCCACCTTTAAAAACGGTGTTCAAGAAAGAGAAACTCGAAAAGAAAGCTTCTTAAAAGGAGGGGCTCAGGAGTCTGCGTAAAAGGGGCTTTCTTACCCCAAATATGTCTCATATGCCTTGAAAAGGTGGCTCTTTTTAAAAAGATTCCCTGAAGAAAAGTTCCAAAAGCTGCCTTCATCCCCATCACTCCCTTCAGGGGATCAAGGGTATATTTTTGTTCCAGTATAGTTTCTTCAAGCTCTCTGTCCTTTGACGAAACACTGCCCCTCGAAGGGGTGATCCTTCAAAAAACGTTGCCGCAAAGAAGCTATCTCTCAAGGAACTAAGTCTCCAAAGTCTCTTCACAAGGTAAGAAGAGACCCTAAAGCAAGAAAACACCCCAAGAAGTTTCATTTACAGGATCTCAGCTTTCTCATACAAAGAAACTTCCTCGAAGATTTTTTT
>NZ_JBHIRE010000147.1:0-1058 GCF_042196885.1 Bartonella sp. AA86SXKL
CAGAATCATCAGACTGAAGGTTATCAGAAAGTTCTTTCAAACCTTGATCTAACTGACCTTTGTTAACCGCATCATTGTCATTTTCTGCTGCTTTAACACCTGAAAGCCTACGATCTTGACCTGAACTGTTGGCAATATTGATTCCTGTGCCCGCTACTTCTTTACCAATAGTGATCTGCTTACTCTTAGGATCTTGCTTAACAAGGCTCTCACCTTCTACACCACTAAGCGCATTATTGATTTCATTATGCACATTAGTGAGAGAACTATTGAAGCCTTCAAAAGCACTAGCAACATTATTATAGCTTTCTTCAGTTGCATTGCCTTCAGAGTCAAACTTCTTAACCGTATAAGTTGGAGCTGTCCATTTGCCATCTTCATACTTTGCACCACCACCAAAATAGGTCGCAAGCGTCTGATTCAACGTATAAAGCTGACCACCTGTAATTGCATCTGTAGAAGATTTAGAAATGTCTCCAGCTAAAAGATGGGTAATCTTACTGTTAGCCTTTTTACCTTCTGCACCATGATCGGCGACAAAGGCATTCGCTTCCTTACTCCACAATAACGCATCATCTTTAAGTTGTTGCGTTGTTTGATCTACGTTTTGTGTAAACTCATTGAACTTATTGGTGACATTCTCATTGACATTCTTGATATTCGTATCAAGACCTACAAGGGCTGAACCAGCATCATGATATTGAGACTCTTTTACATGGCCATCTTTATCAATATTAGACACTGTATAGGTTGGTTCTGTAAAGCTACCATCATCAAACTTCGCACCACCACCCAAAATCTTAGCAACATCTTCACCGATTTTGTTAATCTGACCACCTGTAACAACATCCTTAGAGCCTGACGCAATCTTTCCATTCGCTACATTATGAAGGGCAACAGCGGCAGAATCTTTACCTTTACCCAAAGTCACACTGGTATAATCAATGTTACCATCTGTCTTTTTGTCATAATGGACAACTGCAGAATCATCAGACTGAAGGTTATCAGAAAGTTCTTTCAAACCTTGATCTAACTGACCTTTGTTAACCGCATCATTG
>NZ_JBHIRE010000148.1:0-1040 GCF_042196885.1 Bartonella sp. AA86SXKL
TTTACGATAATTTATCTTTTCTTAATTTCATTTTTTAATTTATGAAAATAGCTCAATTTCAGTGCGAATATTTTTTACTTTAGGATTGGATATTCTTGTTATTTTATCGTGTGCATTTAAAGTTTCTGTTACGAGAATCATTTCTTTCTAGCTACATCCTCTAGTTTCTATGTTTCCATAGATGTCCAAATGTAATGCCTTTTGCGAGAGAATTGGCCATGCTTGATAGTTTGAGTAACAGCATGATGGATATAATGGACAAGATGAGAGCTCCCCCAAACATGGCTGCTACATTCTGGTTATAATCGAGTTTCATATCACTCAAGTAGTTTGCAAAGATATTCATCATCAGATTAAATACAGTCGCTAAGAGTAGAAAGAGGATTATATAATTTACGACTTGGATTAACCATTGCTGAAAAAAGCGATAGGTTGGTTGCCACAGTAAGGCAATGATGAAGATAGGGCCCAATCCTACGAGAAGTGTAATAGCGATTTTTGTCAGTATGACGAGACCACCGCCGATTGCCACGACGGAACTTGTTGCCAGCAAGATGAGGATACCTAAGAGGCTGTAAAGCAATCCATTGGCCTCGAAGAAGATGGTTTCATGGAAAAGACGACCTGCATATTGGAATCCTTTGGTTGCTGCTTTGTCCAATAAATTCATTAACTGTGTATCATTGAGTGGATTTGTCATGAGCGCTTTTGATAACTCATAGGGCATTTGTGTTATTAAATTGGCAATTTCACTTTGATAAAGTCCTGTGGTAAGGGCTATTGAAGTAATAATACTTATTCGCAGGAAACGATTTACAAATCCGGAGAGTGGCATATCGATAGCGCCCCGAATGATAAGCCATCCGTAGATGATGAAAGCGATCGTGATTCCAATTGAAACGAAAGGTGTAATTGTAGCAATTGCTTTTGAGGAAATACCCGTGACATATGTTTGTGTTACCTGGTTAATTTTATCGAAAAGTTGCGTGAACATAGTGAAGTTCATGGCATTCCTCTTTAACGAATTTTCAACTTTTTAT
>NZ_JBHIRE010000149.1:0-1038 GCF_042196885.1 Bartonella sp. AA86SXKL
AAGAAATTTCTAAGGGAAATAGTAAAGTTGTCTGCGCTCGTCTTTCCGATGCACTCTATTTTTGGCAAACAGACCAACATGACTTGCCAGATATCAAATATTTGCAATCTTCTGCTAAAAAACTTGATCTCGATTTAAAAAAACCTCTCGATCAAAGAATGGCACAACTTGATCATTTAAATGTGACTTTTCATGCAAAATTAGGCACGCAAGGTGCAAGAGTAGAGCGAATCACTATTCTTGCACAACAAATTGCGCCTTTGGTGCACGCAGATCCTTTCTTAGCTAAGCGTGCAGCAGTGCTTGCAAAAGCTGATTTACAAACAGAAATTGTTGGAGAATTTCCGGAACTACAGGGGCTCATGGGACGAAAATATGCCCTTCTTCAAGGAGAAGATCCTCGCGTAGCTGAAGCAATCGAAGACCATTATAAGCCACAAGGACCAGCAGATCGTATTCCGCAGGAGCCTCTTGCTATAGCAGTTGCACTAGCAGATAAAATTGACATGCTCGTCGGTTTTTGGCTCATTAATGAAAAACCAAGCAGTTCAAAAGATCCCTATGCATTAAGACGAGCAGTATTAGGAGTTATCAGGCTTGTGCTTTTGCGTGACTGGAAAATCAATCTTATGCCATTATTTAATCTGACAGCGAATCTTTTCTTACAACAAAAAACTCCATATGGGACATCTCGAAGAGAAGCTACGCAATCGCAGAATGTACTTCCTGAAAAAACAGAACATATTTTATCGGATCTGTTATCTTTTTTTCATGAACGTTTGAAAATCTATTTAAAAGAAGAAGGCGCTCGTTATGATGTTCTTGAAGCAGTCTTAAAAAAAGATGCTGACGATCTGTTGCTGATTGCACGTCATGTCGAAGCACTTATCGCCTTTATCAATACAAGTGATGGAGATAGCTTTTTAGCTGCTGTAAAACGTACCGTAAATATTCTTGAGGCTGAATCCCAAAAAGATTCAACAATAGAAGATGAAATTAACCCTGAACTCTTTATTGAAACAGAAGAAAAACAACTCT
>NZ_JBHIRE010000150.1:0-243 GCF_042196885.1 Bartonella sp. AA86SXKL
GATAGCTGACGGTTGTCTTTGAGGTAGTGGCTGTTTGGTGAGGGGGCTTGGGATGGTTGGTTGCTTGTGGGCAGGCTTCCGATGGAAGAGAAGGGGCTAGAGAGTAGGGAGAAGAGTGGTGGCTGCTCATGGGGAGGTTGCTCGATGGAGGGGAGGATGAGAAGGGTACTGGAAGGGTTGACTTAGAGGTTTGTGAGGTGGTTTTGAGTGTTTGTTGCTTGTGTGCTGGTTGCTGGTAGAGGG
>NZ_JBHIRE010000150.1:342-1032 GCF_042196885.1 Bartonella sp. AA86SXKL
GAGAAAAATGGTGTGGATCAGTGGAACTGATTTTAAAAGCGTTTTATTCGATTCAAGGAGCCCTCGAATATGTTGCTCTGGTCTTTTGATTGGGGTTTTTTATCAGAAGTTTATTGCCTGCTTTCTGTAAATTTGTAAAAACGCAAAAACGATAAGGCGTGGATACGCAAAAGCGGAAAGCATAAGGATTGCGCAAGGTACGTGCCCTTATCAATACCGTGTAAAGAATGAAAGAATGGGTTGAGGGCTTTTGAAAGAGTGAAGGAAAAAGTAGTGTGGTGATTGGGTTGAATGGATGGAGGAAGGATGGGTTGGTTGCCGGTAGAGGTTGCTGTTTAGGAGGGCTTCCCGTGGATTGGCTGTCGGTGTATTGATTGCCGGTGGGGGAAAAAGGACAGGTGAACAGGGTGAATGGATGGAGGAAGATGGGTTGGTTGCGGGGGAAAAGGGATTGGTGAGCAGAGTGAAAGGGTGGGGAGAAGGGTGAGCTAGCTCTTATTGAAGGATTTTGGGAAACAGCTGTTTGTGGGGTGATTGCCGGTAGAGGGGAAGGGGCTGGACGAGCCAGTGAAAGGGTGTGATGAGGCGAAAAGTGGCGTGGTAATTGGGGTAAGGAGTAGAGTGCATTAGAGGTGTGTATCTCCTGCTTGTTGGATAACTATTGGTCGCCTGGGATGTATTGGCTACTGG
>NZ_JBHIRE010000151.1:0-277 GCF_042196885.1 Bartonella sp. AA86SXKL
GGAAAAATTATCGCTGGAGCCATTGCTGCTTCTGCAACAGTAGATACAAATTCTATTCTCATTGATACCCAAAAGCTTTTAGAATTACAAGCTGGAGAAAGCGTTACACCTGCACCTCAATCAACAGACTCTTGGGACTTTCCCATTAATCCTGAACAAGTTGCTCCTCTTTTACGACGCCTCATCACACCTAAAACGACAAGGGCACGTATCTATGATCGTGAGGCTACTTTGCTTCTTGATTCACGCGTTCTTTATTCTAGTGGTGAAGTTTTCA
>NZ_JBHIRE010000151.1:345-1030 GCF_042196885.1 Bartonella sp. AA86SXKL
AGCGCCTCTTTTCTTGGTTTTCAAATGCACTTTATGGCAATGGTCTTGCCATTGATAGGGAGCAAGCAAAATAACGGTGTATTGTTCATCCTGAAGTTTACCGAGCTCTTAATGGATCACTTGCAACCGCTAAACGACGCAACAGACAAGGTCAATTAATCGTTTCTGTCGCCGTGCCTGTTCAACGCTATCGAGCTGTGGTAGGTGCGCTTCTTCTTTCAACCACCGGTTCGGATATTGATGACATTGTAAAAGGTGAAAGACTGGTTATTTTTAAAGTTTTTGCCGTCGTAGGCAGCGTGCTTTTGGTACTTTCTCTCTTTTTAGCTCATACAATTGCCCATCCACTCAGCAAATTATCTGCTTCTGCCAACCGTGTGCGCAATGGCAATAATAAGCGCGTAGAAATTCCTGATTTTTCAATGCGTGAAGATGAAATTGGTCACCTTTCGACCTCTATTCGTGATATGACAAATGCCCTTTATATGCGTATTGAAGCCATTGAACGCTTTGCTGCTGATGTAAGCCACGAATTAAAAAATCCGCTTACCTCACTGCGTAGTGCTGTTGAAACCCTTCCTTTGGCTAAAAATGAAGAAGCACAGGAACAATTGATTGAAATTATTCAACATGATGTGCGTCGTCTTGACCGTTTGATTACTGATATTTCTGATGCATCGCGACT
>NZ_JBHIRE010000152.1:0-1028 GCF_042196885.1 Bartonella sp. AA86SXKL
CCTAAGACCATCTGGTTAAGGGTTTTACTAAAATTCTCATCATGGGCAAGCAAAGCATTGAGAACTTGCCAGACAACACTGTATCTCTTATTGTTTTTTAATGCCTCTTCTGGTGAAACACCAGCAGGAACACCAACCGGCAAAATGATATAGCCCATCTTTTTGCCTTTTGCACGACGCATCACACGTCCTACCGCTTGTATCACATCCACTTGGCTTTTACGCGGGTGTAAAAACATAACCGCATCAAGGGAAGGAACATCAACACCTTCTGAAAGGCAGCGTACATTGGTTAATATACGGCAGACATTCTCACCCGCATCTTCTTTCAACCAATCAAGTTTTATCGTACGGTTTTTGGCACCAGATTTTCCATTAATATGATCTACTTGACAGTTAAGAGGGGGAATATTTTTATGGTTTTCATGAAGATTACGTAAATCTTTCTTAACTTCTTCATCGTTGAATGTTCTACATATGCGTTCAGAAGTATCAATATCTCTACAAAAAGCCAAAGCCCGATGCATGGGTCTTGTATCATCTCCAAGATCAATTTTCAGATCCATTTTGGTAAGAGCTTGATAACAACCCATGATCTTTGTTCTATCATCAAGAATAAGTTCATAATTCTCATCTGTCATCAGATGCTGGATAGATTTACTCATTTCTCCTTCATCAACACCTAAAACGATAATCTTGTAAGGCGTTAAAAGTCCATTTTTTACAGCATGGGAGAAACTATAAGAATAAAGGATTTTTCCATAAAGCTCTTCATCATCCATAGAAGCCAGAACGGCATCAATCTCATTAGCTTGTTTTTTGGCATTATCACTAAAGATACGAGGTGTTGCTGTCATATACAGACGTTTCTTTCCCCGAATAAGGCTATTATTATGAACCTTGATAAACTCAGATTCACTCTTGTCTGTTCCTAACACAGCTCCAGTGGTACGGTGTGCTTCATCACAAATGATCAGATCAAATTCCGGTAAAGCATATTTCTTTTGCGCATCCGAAATCACTTGGAT
>NZ_JBHIRE010000153.1:0-246 GCF_042196885.1 Bartonella sp. AA86SXKL
ACAAAAGCTATGAACTTTAACTTTGATGACACTGCAATTGAAATGATATCCTCCAATAATTCTGAAAATGTTGTTAATGTAGATGATTTGATTCAAAAGATTGCAATAGCAGAAGAAGAAACTCTCGCTGAAAATGGTACTTCGATTCTTGCTTCGAATATTCACGATAATGCTGTTGTTGATGAATCCGTTGTTGAACAACTTTTTGCCCCAAAACCAACGCGTGAACTTTCAGGTGGAACTGTT
>NZ_JBHIRE010000153.1:319-683 GCF_042196885.1 Bartonella sp. AA86SXKL
TTTTGAATTATTAAAGCAGAATTCTGTCTCTCGAATCTATTGGTGTACGACGGCGCTCAGTGCACTATGGGCAGCAGGAGGTGCTTTTATTGCTCATAGGTTAGCTCCTTTTGAACTAAGTTCCTTATCAAATATTACGACTTTTTTTACATCGCCAACTGGATTAGCTGTAGCAGCGGGAACAACAATTCCTATTCTTATGTCTTGGGGATTTGCTCAATTAACAAAACGCTCAAATGAATTGCACAATATTGCCGTTCTTATGACAAATGCTGCACAGCGCCTCAGTGAACCACAACATATCTCTGAAAAACAAGCTGTCGCTATAGGACAAACCATTCGTGAAGAAGTAGCAGCAATGAAC
>NZ_JBHIRE010000153.1:750-1017 GCF_042196885.1 Bartonella sp. AA86SXKL
TTTATCATCTAGAACAAGCCTATGCTGAAAATGAATCGCGCATTCATACATTAATTAAAGAATTGAGTAATGAACGCATAGCCATTTTGAATCATGCGGACCGTGTACAATCAACAATTAAAGGAACACAGGAACAACTCAGTGATGAATTTGGCTTGGCTACCTCCAACATTGTCAGGAATGTTGAAAAGCTTGCACAAACTCTTTCGCAGACTTTACAAAAACAGGGTGAAGATCTTGTTGCAAAACTTTCCCATACAGGTGATG
>NZ_JBHIRE010000154.1:0-250 GCF_042196885.1 Bartonella sp. AA86SXKL
AAAACTCCTTTATTAGTGATAATAAAATAGCGAGAGAGCTTGTCTGTACTCTTGTTGTGAATTGGATTTTTTCCCACCTCGTTTGTATTGTCTAGGGACGTCTATTGTATCTGTTATCTGCGATAATGGGTGATTTTTTCCTATATGGTGTATTGGATGTGTTTGTCTTTTCGCCATTCTAAGTAATAAGAGTAATCTATCGTTTGAAATTATTTAAGGGCATCTATTGCTACAAACGGTATATAGTGCA
>NZ_JBHIRE010000154.1:318-1014 GCF_042196885.1 Bartonella sp. AA86SXKL
GCCTCTGTGATGATTTTCTTATCTGAAAACATCAAATATCTTTCAGCGTTCCTGATCATAAAAAACAAAAAAATACATTGTTCTCATAATATGCAATTGTATCCATAAAGGAGGTTAGCTACGCGATTTCTGTTCACCCCTTATTAAATGAAGCGATAGAATTCTATAATTTCGGGTGTTTCATAATGATCCAAAATTAATGCGTGCTCATGCAACTCAATCTGTTTGCTTAGCGTACAGTATTACCAAATTAAATAAGATCATTTTAACCTACATGATCAAACTAAAAAGTCTGTAAAAAGCTTCGATGCTAAAGACTTTCATTTTTACATTGATGAATATTAGAAGTTAACTTTTATCTATATTGCCCCCCTTAATGTACGCATGCTTGTGCATTTAAACGATTCATTAATCATTTGTTATATCCATTATAAAATTGCTTTTCAAAGCACACGCTAATCTCTTTATTGACCTATTATTGAACAATCTTTTCGATTCATAATACAAGCATAGTCGTATTCCCGTTTCACAAATAAACCACGTAGAGAAACGCAAGACTTTACTCCCATCTTTCATACAAAACTGATATAGCGCTGCAAGGCACTTAACCTTTTCAATATCTGTCTCCAGCATACGATCCATGTGAACGGAATATTCATTTACGGAATGTATTCTATAAACAGAGTGACCGTTAAG
>NZ_JBHIRE010000155.1:0-1013 GCF_042196885.1 Bartonella sp. AA86SXKL
GCCCAACTGAACAAATTTTCTTGTTGCTTCAAGGGGATCTTGCAAAAGGTTAAGCGATATTTTGTCCGGTTTTTTTCCAGTCTTCGAGGAAGCTTTGCAAACCTTTCTCGGTTAGGGGGTGTTTAATTAGCGCTTTTAAGATGGTTGGTGGGATGGTGGCAACATCTGCACCACTTAGTGCTGCTTCTTTGACGTGATTAATGGTGCGAATTGAAGCTGCCAAAATTTGTGTTTCAAAGCTGTAGTTGTTATAAATTGTGCGAATTTCATGAAGCAGATCACTTCCATTGATTCCGTAATCGTCCAGTCTGCCAACAAATGGTGAAATGAATGTCGCGCCTGCTTTGGCGGCTAATAAGGCTTGATTGGCAGAAAAACAAAGTGTGAGATTGGTTTTTAATCCTTGCGCTGTCAGAGCTTTACAGGCTTTTAATCCATCAAAGGTTAAGGGAAGCTTGATGCAAATATTGTCAGCAATATTTGCTAAAACAGCTGCTTCTTTCATGATGTCTTCAAATTCCGTTGCTGCAACTTCTGCGGAAACAGGTCCATGCACCACGAGGGTACAGATTTCTTTTGTCACTTCAAGAATATTGCGTCCTGATTTTAAGATGAGTGAGGGATTGGTGGTCACACCATCAACAAGGTTTAAATTTTGTAATTCTTGGATCTCTTCAATATTGGCGCTATCCACAAAAAATTTCATCTCCCATCTCCTTAGTTTTTCGCTTATTCATTTTAAAGCTTGTGATGTTTTATCCTTTTTTGGTTATGCGCTATTGTTTATGGCAAAAGCAAGAGGAAGCATTGTACTCTCATATGGTAAGTCGGAAAAAAGGAAAAAAATTCGGCATTGGAAAGAGGCTAAATTGTATGAGGGGTTTGTTTATAATGCTAGCTCGCGTTTCTGTTTGTGAATCACATTATATATAATTAAAGCCAATAGATTATATGCATTTATTTTATATAACTCCCTTTAGAATCCACACTTTTATGCTCGATTCAATTGACCA
>NZ_JBHIRE010000156.1:0-1012 GCF_042196885.1 Bartonella sp. AA86SXKL
TGGCTTTGATAAAATCTCTGTGTCTCTTTGAATTATTGGGATAGTACTGAACCCTGTAAATTAGCTTTTGTGTTCATGAAAAAAGCAAATGTTGTAAAGAGCTTTATTCGCTAAATTCTTACACTGGGCATACTTCTGTGCTCACAGTTCACTATTTTTCCATACAATTTACGTTTTTGTATTTCGATAAGGAGCTCTTCATTATCGCGTAAATTTCTGACCATTTGTAATTTTGCATATTCATTTTGGAGCATGGATGACATGTTCCTGATGCGTGTTTGTAGCTCGAAAACTTCCGCTAGATTCGTTGTTCTATTTATCTCATCTAAGAAATCGATGATTTGCGTAAAGCGCTTCTCTACGTCTTTGAAAGTTTGCAAGCTTACAGCTTTTTCGACAATTCCACTATATTTAAGACGCTTATCAATTATTTGTCGCATCATCTTTGGCGGAAGGCTCCAAAAGTTTGCCCTTTTCTCTTCGGCATAAATAGAAAATGAAATGTCTTTGAGATTGGGATACTCAGTCACAAATAGGTTATGGTAGTTTTGGTTTAGTTTTGCGTAGATAGGCATATCGTGTAAGAAAAAATTCCCCTCCTCTTTTATTCTTAGTTCTGTTATTCTACTTCCTGTTATAGATTGATAGACTTTTTTCGCGTTATTGATCTGCTCTTCAGTTACTTTAATTTTTTCTGTTAACAACTGAATAATTTTCAGATATTCTGTTGAGGAGGAGATTTGGATAGTTGAAGTTTGAGCGTCAGAACCCCAACTAAAGTTAGACCTTAGAGTTAAATCTATCATTGCCAAAAGACTAATCATTCCTATTGTAATAAATCGTTTTTTCACCTTAACACTCCTCTTTTTGACGATTAAAAAAGCCCAACATTTTTTATCATTATTATAATTTTAATAATAAAGTAAAGCATATAATTTACGATAATTTATCTTTTCTTAATTTCATTTTTTAATTTATGAAAATAGCTCAATTTCAGTGCGAATATTTTTTA
>NZ_JBHIRE010000157.1:0-356 GCF_042196885.1 Bartonella sp. AA86SXKL
CTCGTTCTCCAAGTCGTCAACGTGAAGATGTTATTGAAGGAGTAGAATAATGACTGAGATGAATCAAACTGCAATACGTCGTCCTTTTCATCGCCGTCGTAAAACATGTCCGTTTTCAGGTACTAATGCTCCAAAAATTGATTATAAAGATATCAAATTATTACAGCGTTATATTTCAGAACGTGGGAAAATTGTTCCTTCACGGATTACAGCCATTAGTCAGAAAAAACAGCGTGAATTAGCTAATGCCATCAAACGTGCGCGTTTTCTTGGCTTGCTTCCATACGTTATAAAATAAAAAATGCGTCTCTGCAGCTGGGGAACTCCTCAGCCGCTTTTCTTATATGATTTGGAAA
>NZ_JBHIRE010000157.1:396-1002 GCF_042196885.1 Bartonella sp. AA86SXKL
AGATATAAAATATCAAAGTTGGGGTATGACAATGCTCCTAACTGCTGAAAGCAGGACAGCAATAAATGAAAAATTTTCGTACTTATGAAATAATGACTGGTATTTTAGCTGGGTTATTTGCTGTTGTTATAGGAATGGCAATCATCAGTGTTATAAATATCGCGCCCTACTTTTCTTTTCTTCTTGGTTGTTTTCTTTCACTGCCAATTTTTATTGTTGCGTTCAGTCAGGGAACATTAGCTAGCCTTGTTGCCTTAATAAGCGCCACTGTTGTTCTCATCATAGTTACAAATATTTACATTGCTTTTGGCTTTATGTTATTATTCTTTCTTCCTGCTGTCTATGCTTCTTGGCTCCTTGGGCTTGCACGACCAGCGCAAAAGGAAAATTCGTTGATATGGTATCCATTATCATCGGTTATCTTTCATTTAACCAACTTTATAGCTCTTATATCAAGCTTTATAGGACTCTATGTTGAAACTCATCCATCAACATCTATTATTGCGAAGAAAATCACTGCAAACATAGCACAAGCTATGCAACAATCACAGTCATTAAAGGAAGCTGATATAATTGCCTTTAGAGAACTTTTAATGACGCATGCAG
>NZ_JBHIRE010000158.1:0-1000 GCF_042196885.1 Bartonella sp. AA86SXKL
CGCGCCCTATCATCTTAATCGCCCCGCCATCCTCCCCTGTCACTTGCAATGGCAACACCTTACCAAGCAACGCTAAATAAGCGGCGGGGCATTTAAGTGCCTGTTTTTCCAGATAAGAGATTAATCCTTCTTTACCATATTTACTGCCTGCTCGTTTAGCAGCTTCAATGACTGACTCTTTCAAAAGGCTCGTTGTTTTATTGGGTACGCCTTTTACCCGCCCTTTTCCTGCATTGGGTGGCAATTTTTTTGGGTGCAAAGTCATCTCTGTATTTTCTGCTGTCATAAAATACTTTCTCCCAATAACAAAAAGCCCCGCAAAACACAGGGCTCTCAGTAATCATGTCAATTTAATAAAAGAAGTTGAGGGGGAATTATCTACTGTAATTTTAGACGCAATTCGACCACTACAGCAGCTCTATAAAACACCATTATTCACGCCATGTCAACAAAAAAATCACGATATTGTATATTTTTTATTTTCTTGCCTAAATATAGTGTCTTTAGCACCAAGCAACACCTCACAATTGTATCCTCTAAACGAATCAATTATATGACTGATAATTAATAAATGGGGGGAAACAATGCGTGATATTGTCATAGTAATAGTGGGTATACTCATACTATGGAGTATAGTCTCTGACATGTGGGAAGAAGCAGAAAATGGTCGGAATACAGAATTTCAAGGTACTCTTTTATTAGTCATAGTACTCGGTGTGCTTTGGTATCTTGAATTTTCAAGAAACTTTTTATTAATAGTGGCAATTTTGCTGTTTGCTTGGAGAAATTACCTAGGAATAATAGCAAATTCTGAACATGATCGCTTAGTCGAATACTCTCAGATGGCATTTGATTATGAGAATGAAAAAATTAATAAAGCGATTATACAACGAAACGAAGCGGTTAAGGAAAATAGTAGGATGGTCGATAGACACTACAAAGCGATTAAGGAGCGAGACAAAACAATTGAAGAATTATCCGAAAAGCTTTGGCAACAACA
>NZ_JBHIRE010000159.1:0-1000 GCF_042196885.1 Bartonella sp. AA86SXKL
CATTGCGAATGATATTAGCCGTTAATTTTTCTATAGAGAGGCCGCCTATGTGTGGAATAACATGCAATTCCAGCGGAGAAAACCAGCGCCCATTTTTGCCTTCATTTTTTAATTCTGCTTTTTTACTTTCAAAAGCCGCTGTTGCAATCTCACTGAATATGTTGCTTTGCTGTTTTAAGACGGTTTGTTCTCGAAAGACAATAGGGTCATTGCCTTCTCTGAGAATAGCACTATAATGCTTGGCAAGTTCGCGCGCTTCTTTTAGAGAAAGTTGTGCGACTGGACCGAGCCCCATTTCACGGCGTTTGTTATGGTATGTATAACGAAAGAACCAAGAGCGCGTATTGTCTTTTCGAACATTCAACCATAGCCCTGCTCCATCACAATATTTCCCTTGAGGAGATGCCTTTACGAATGCAGCTGATAATCTATGAATCGCCCTCACTTAATTTACCTTCTCGTCCACCTTTTTTGGTCCACCTTTTAGACCACCTTAATTTTTTGATTTGAGATTTTTTCTTTAATTCTTAATTTTTTTATTGGAACATAAAAAATTATAGACATCAATATGCTCTTGCACACTTGATACAACTTGATTCTTGTTGCTAAAGCCCTGTCTGCCGCGTCTGGGCACCACTTCTTTTATTGAGCATTTGTTTTTATATATCTTTTTTAAACATGCGGAATGCATAAATAAAAGTGATGGAATAGGATTTTCGAATACAGCTCTATAGAGTATCTTCTTTTTTGCCAACTTTTTCTAATAATTTTTTGAATGCTGCTAAATCCTGTTGTAACAAACATTTCAAATTTCTAACAAACGTGCCAACAATTTCACGACTAAATGAATCAGAAGATTTGATTGTGAAGTTCTTTCGACACAGGCATCAGCTTCTTTTTTTAAGAGAGAAGCCATAGCTTTATCTAAGCTATAAAACTCTATGATCTTTTCTTCCATTCCTACTGGAACGGATTTCTTGCCAATTTCTACAGAAGATAA
>NZ_JBHIRE010000160.1:0-989 GCF_042196885.1 Bartonella sp. AA86SXKL
ACTTTTCATTAAAACCTAATTTCTTTAAAATTAGCCGGTCCATTTTTGGGGGCATTATCTTAGAATAGAGCATTCTTTAAATATTACAGCTTTTGACTCAAAATTAAGTAAAAACCCATACCTTATGATGTTACAATGGTTTTGAAGTTTGTTTGCTTATCTTTATCTTAATAGCTGCCCCCAAATTTGGAAAGAGCTCATTTGGTTTCGTATTTTTAAACTATAACTTTTAAAACGTTTTTAGTACCAAATCTAAAGTAGATAGTTATTCTACTGCCATGGCATTATTTGCCTCCATTTTTTTGTGGAAGCGAATAGTTCCATTCTTAAAGACTAGCCTGCAATCTATTCATTAAAAGGCTTTTCATTTCATAAGATATAGCATTTTGAATTTCATGACCTTTATTTCCTACCTCGGTAAAAAAATACCGTGGTTATAAAATCGATCTTGTCTTTAAATCCTTTTATGCAATCTTTAAAATGTTCGGTGTTATGATGATGCTGTTATGACAGCTCTCTATTTTGCGCTCGCCAATTTTGGCGAATGTTAATTTGCTCTTTTATGTGATTAACAATCCAATCTTTAAAACAAGATGTGATCTTTAAACGTATGTTATCGATATTTTCAAACGACTAAATTTAAAACAATGTGATTTGTGCTGTGATAAAAACGTATCATAAAATTTATGAACTGTTATGAATGATATCGGCTTTTCATTTCATTTGAATACACACATGCGTTATAATATTTACATTATGATTTGCTTTTTATGGTCTATTCATACATGGCAATCTTATATAAAAAATAGTCAAATGAATCACGTATAAAAGTGTGGATTCTTAAGTGGATTCATATAAAATAACTTCACACAACCTATTGACTTTATTGTGTTTTTTGATATGATATCGAATATCAACATTCTCAGGCATCTCATGATACTGACCACCGTCAAATTCTTCATATTCTCTTGTACCATCATCATATTCGT
>NZ_JBHIRE010000161.1:0-988 GCF_042196885.1 Bartonella sp. AA86SXKL
CGCCACCAAAAGTTTTCTCAAGATTTTCCTTTGTAAAGACGGTTTCAGTTAAGCCAGAAGCCAAAACCGTTCCCTTTATTAAAACTGTATGATCACAAAATTCACGAACAGAGCCCAAATTGTGGGTAGAAACTAAGATCACAGCCCCTTCTTTACGAAGGTCTTGCAACAAAGCAATAATTTTATCTTCTGTTGTGACATCAACTCCTGTAAATGGTTCATCTAACAAAATAGCTTTTGCCTGCTGTGCAAGAGCGCGTGCTAGAAAAACACGCTTCTTCTGCCCACCAGAAAGTTCACCAATTTGACGCTTAGCAAATGCCAGCATATCGACGCGTTCTAATGCAACACGCACAGCTTCATAATCGCGTGCCCGTGCATAACGAAAGAAATTCATATGACCATACCGTCCCATCAAAACGACATCTTCAACAAGGACAGGAAAATTCCAATCAACATCCTCACTCTGGGGAACATAAGCAATAAGATTTTTTTTCAAAGCCGTATCAACCGGCAAATCAAACATGCGAATTTTTCCTTTTGATGGCCGTACAAACCCCATAATTGCTTTAAATAGCGTTGACTTACCTGATCCATTAACGCCAACTAATGCCGTAATAGAACCTGTTGGGCTTTCAAAATTGACTTCCCGTAAAGCAGTATGTCCATTACGATATGTTACCGTTACGCCTTGGGCAAATATTCCAGATCCTATCATTGGCCTTTTACTCCCTCTAATAAGGCAGCGCTAATACGCCCACTTGTGACACGTAATAAATCAATATAGGTTGGTACCTCACCATTTTTCTCACTCAGCGAGTCAACATAAAGAACACCGCCATATTTAGCCCCTGTTTCTCTCGCAACTTGTTTAGCAGGAGCAGGAGAAATAGTGCTTTCAGAAAAAACTGCATGAATATTGTATTTGCGAACCATATCAATAACATGCTTAACTTGTTGTGGTGTTCCTTGCTGATCAGCATTAATG